>JAEYVB010000256.1 GCA_023429345.1 Planctomycetota bacterium | reverse complement strand
CCGCTCCCCGAGGCCGAGGCCTCCCTCTACCTCCACCCCCACACCCTCTCCCGCCTCGCAACCTTTGAACTCCGCGCCAAGATGATCGTCGAGGGCGTCATGAGCGGCATGCACCGCTCCCCCTACCACGGCTTCTCCGTCGAGTTCGCCCAGCACCGCCCCTACGTCGCCGGCGACGACATCCGCCACCTCGACTGGAAGGTCTACGCCCGCTCCGACAAGCTCCACCTCAAGCAGTACCAGCAGGAGACTAGCCTCGACCTCCTGGTCCTCGTCGACTCCTCCGGCTCCATGCGCTACGGCTCCCGCTCCTTCGAGGAAGCTTCCGGCGCCGGCCACACCATCAGCCCCGACGGTCGCAGCAACTGGTCCAAGTTCGACCACGCCACCGCCATCGCCGCGGCCCTCGCGTACATCACCCTCCAGCAGGGTGACCGCGCCGGCCTCACCGTCTTTGCCGACCAGGTCCAGGGCATGGTCAAACGCTCCAGCTCCCAGGGCACCTGGCGGCAGATCGTCGGCGCCCTCGCCTCCCACTACCAGACCCAGCCCACCGACGCCCCCACCGACATCTCCCGCGTGGTCGACCAGGCCCTCGCAAAGCTCAACAACCGCTGCCTCATCGCCCTCATCAGCGACCTCTTCACCGACCCCGAAACCCTCCGCGCCGCCATGGCCCGCATCCGCCACCGCCGCCACGACCTCATCGTCTTCCAGATCCTCGATAAGGAAGAGCTCGAGTTCGACTTCCGCGACGCGGCGCCCTTCGAGGGCCTCGAGGGCGAGACCCGCCTCCGCATCGACCCCCGCGCCATCCGCGCCGGCTACCTCGAAGCCCTGCAGCGGCACCTCTCGACCGTCGAGAAGATGGCCCGCGGTTTCGGCTTCGACTACCAGCTCGTCAACACCCACGACTGGCTCGGACCGCCCCTCGCCGCCTTCGTCGCCCGCCGCAACGCCCAGATAAAGCGGAGCAAATACCGGTGATCAAGCAGTGGCAACGTGACAAAGTGACAAAGTGGCCGAGTGCGCGAGGCACCGACACTTCTTCCACTCTGCCACTGTGTCACTCTGCCATTCTGCCACTTCCATGACCTTTCTCAATCCCATCCTCGCCGCCCTCGGCCTCGCCGCCGTCAGCATCCCCATCATCATCCACCTGCTCATGCGCCGGCGGCGCAAGCCCGTCATGTGGGGCGCCATGCGCTTCCTCCTCGAGGCCTACCGCCAGCACCGCCGCCGCCTCCGCCTTGAGCAGTTCCTCCTCCTCGCCGCCCGCTGCCTCCTCATCGCCCTCCTCGCCGTCGCACTCGGCCGGCCGCTGCTCGGCGCTGCTGGCCTCCTCGGCCGCGGCCCCGTCAACCTCTACCTCCTCCTCGACAACGGCCTCGCCGCCTCCGCCGAAGACCCCGCGGCCGCCCACGCCCTCGACCGCCACAAGGCCCGCGCCGCCGCCCTCCTCGCCCAGCTCGACCCCGCGCGCGGCGACCGCGCCGCCCTCATCACCCTCGCCGGCCCCGCCGACCCCGCCGTCCTCCCCGCTTCGTCCGACACCGCCGCCCTGCGCTCCCTCGTGACCGACCTCGCCGCCGCCGACAGCGCCGCCGACCTCCCCGGCGCCCTCGCCCTCCTCCGGGATCAGCTCGATTCCGGCACGGACACCGGCTCCGGAGGCCGCACCGTCATCGTCATCCTCTCCGACTTCCTTGCCGGCTCCGCCGACACCCAGCGCAAGCTCGCCGAGCTCGGCCGCCGCGAGAACGTCACGCTTCTGGCCAGCCCGCCCGCCGAAACCGGCCCCGCCAACATCGCGCTCACCGCCGTCGAGCCCCTCCGCCCCGTCGTCATCGCCCCGCGCGCCGCGGCCGGCGCGGCCCCCGCTCCCGTGCGCATCGCCCTCCGCCGCTCTGGCCAGGGCGTCAGCGACCGCGCCTCCACCACCATCCGCCTCTTCCTCGAGACCGAAGGGGGGGGCGGGAGCGCCGGCAGGGGGGGGCCCCCCCAGCACACCCCCGTGGGACAGACCGTCGCCCGTTGGTCCCCCGGCGAGCTCGCGCTCACCGCCAGCGCCACCGCCGACCTCGCCGCGCTCGCCCCGCTCGCGGGCACGCCCGCCTCCGCCGTCCTCACCGCGACCATCGACGCCGACGCGATCAGCGGCGACAACACCTTCCGCCGCCCCATCGAGGTCCGCCGCGCCCTCCGCATCGGCCTCATCGCCCCGCGCGCCACCGGCTCGCGCCCCGGCCTCAACCAGTACCGCCCCGCGGACTGGTTCCGCCTCGCCCTCGCCCCCGCCGATGAGTCGCGCGACGCCGAGATCGAGACCGTCGAGATCGAGCCCGCCAACCTCGACACCACGCGCCTCGCTGCCCTCGACGCCGCGGTCATCACCCGGCCCGAGTCCCTCTCCGACGGCGCGTGGAAACGCCTCCGCGCCTTCGCCGATGGCGGCGGCCTCGTTCTGATCACGCCCCCGGCCGACGCCACCGTCCACCTCTGGGCCGACGCGATGTCGCGCGAGCTCGGCGTTCCCTGGAACCTCGCCCGGGAAAGCACCCCCGCGACCCGGGATGCCCGCATCGCCCCCGAGCGCCCCCAGGGCCTCGGCGATGGCGACCTCCTCTCGCTCCTGGCCCCGGAGCTCCCCGAGCTCGCGCCCCCGGTCGCCGTCGCGCGCCTGCTCCCCCTCGAGTTCCACGCCAATCAGCGCACGCCCGTCCTGCTCGCCCTCACCACCGGCGAGCCCCTCGTCCTCGCCTCGCGTCCCGGCGAGCGCGACCGCACCGAGAACGAATCGGCTACCGATGCCCGAGGCCTCATCCTCCTCTGGACCATCGCCCCCTCCTTCGACTGGACCGACCTCCAAGCCCGCCCCCTCATGCTCCCCCTCACCCAGGAGCTCATCCGCCAGGGAGTCGGGC
>JAEYVB010000215.1 GCA_023429345.1 Planctomycetota bacterium | reverse complement strand
GCTCGAGATCCTCAGGCCGCTCCAGGACTCGAACGTGCTGGCGCGGGTCGGCGTCGGGCTGGCGCAGGAGAACGCGGGGCAGAAGGGGCTGGCCGGGCAGACCTACGAGGCGGCGATGCGCGAGGCGCCCCTCTCCCATCTGGGGGCGTGGTCGCGGAGCCGGCTGGTGGCCCTGGGATGGGAGGCGGCGGACCGCGATGCCGCGGCGCTCGAGCGTGCCGCGGAGCAGATCCCGGAATGGATCGGCCGCGCGATCACGCACCCCCGGCAGTTCCTGGAGCTGACGATCACGCCGCTGGATCGCAACCCCGACGCCCTCGGCGCGGTGCCGCTGCGGGTCACGCTCCAGAACCTCGCGCCGGTCCCGCTGGCGCTCGGGCCGGACCGAGCGCTGAACAGCCGGATGCTGCTTGCGCCCAAGATCGACACGCAGGCCGCCGTGGACCTGCCGTGGTTCCGGCCGGAGATCGTGGACATCGACCGGCGGCTCCGGCTTGCGCCGCGCGAGCGGCTGGAGGTGATCGTCAGCCCGGAGCTGGGGGGCACGGGCTGGGCGATGGAGGCGCTGGGGAACCGGAGCCTGCGAGTGCGCTGGCGTGCGACGCAGGGGTTCATCTTCGCGGAAGATGGCGGCTTCCGCCCCGGCGTCATGTGCCTGACGGCCGACAGCGAATCGGTCGTGCGGCGGCCGCTCTCGGAAGCGGCGCTGCCCCCGACGGAACTGCTGCGGATCATCGCGACGGGGGCCCCCGCGGACCTGTCGCGCGTCGGCGGGGCCATACGGGCCCACGTGATGCAGCCGCTCCTGATGCCCAGCGATGAGGACCGGGCAATCCTTGCCGACCCGACCCGGCTGGCCGGCGTGCGAGAGAAGCAGGCGGAGATGCTGCGGCCGCTGGCCGAGGCGCTCGCCGCCCGCTACACGAGCCTGCCCCCGGAGGAACGGGCCGCGCTGGTGGCGCTGGTGCCGCACTCCGGGCTGGCGCCGGCGCTGACGGCCTTCGACGAGGTCGTGCGCGGCGAGGAGCACCCGCTGCCCCTGGCGGCGGTGCTGGTGACGCGCGTGAAGGAGCCGACCGACGAGCTCCTCGCGAAGGCGGGCGGATCGGCCGATCCGGTGATCCGGCAGCTCGCCTTCGCGCTGGCGGAACGGCTCGGCGGGGAGGAACCGGTGTACGCGCGCCTGACGGCCGACTCGCTCCTGAAGCTGGCGCTCCGTGAGCCCGCGCAGGAGGGGACGCGGTGAGCGACCCGGCGGGGGCTCCCCCGGAGTCCCCGGCAGGATCGCCGGCCGAGCACGCCGCGGCCGAGGGTGCGGCCCGGGCGAAGCGCCGGCGGAAAGTCATCGGTTTCGCGTTTGGCGTGGCGCTCCTGCTGGGGGCGGGGTGGGTTCTGTACGCGCACGCCGGGGCGGTGGAGGATGCGTGGGCGTCGGCGCGTGCTGCGCCGTGGTGGCTGGTCGCGCTCGCGCTGGTGCTGCCGCTGTGCAACTGGCTGCTGATCTCGCTCTCGTTCTGGACGATGATGCGACGGCACGGGAGCATCGGGTACGTCGAGATGTCGGAGGCGATCGGCGGGGCGTGGCTCCTGAACTACCTGCCGCTGCGCGCCGGGATGGTGGGGCGCATCGCGTACCACCGGGCGGTCAACCGCATCACGGTCGCGGACTCCCTGCGGGTGATGGTCGCCAACATGGCGCTCGGGGCCGTCGCGGTGCTCGCGGTGCTCGGCATCGCCGCGGCCATGGGGCGGACGGCCACGGCGGCGCAGTGGGGCCTCGCCCTGATGGGGCCGCTCCTGGGCGTCGCCGGCTCCCGGGTGGTGCTGGCTCGCCGGGGCAAGGCGTGGGTGGCGGATGTGCTCCTCATCCGGTACCTCGACATGATGGTGTGGGTGGCGCGGTACGCGGTGGTCTTCGCGATCGTGGGCTCGCCGATCTCGCTCGCCGGGGCGGTCGCGGTCGCCGCGGCCTGCCAGGCGGCGCTGATCGTCCCCTTCATCGGCAACGGCCTGGGACTGCGCGAATGGGCGGTGGGCCTGACAGCCGCGGCCCTGCCGGCGGGCGCGCTCTCGGCGGGCGGCGAACTGACGACGGCGACGGGGCTCCTGGCGGATGTGGTCAATCGCGCTGCGGAGCTGGCGGTCGCGGTCCCGGTCGGTCAGTGGTGCCTGTGGAGGCTGGGTGGGAGGCTGCGGGAGGTCAGGGCGTGAGGTTCACTTCCACCTGTTCGGCGAAGCCGACGCTCGGGCGGCGGACGCCGGCGTCGAAGAGGATCTGGGCGATCGATCCCGGCGTGATGTACTCCAGCGTGCCCTGGAGTGTGTAGGTCTGCGGGCCGGGGGGGACCTGGGCGTTATCGATCACGGCGGGGATGGTGAACGATTGTGTGCCGATGCGGCGGAGGGTCGCCTCGGGCGAGCGCTGGGCGGAGAAGAGCTGCCGGCCATCCTTCGAGAGCGTGTAGCGGATGGCGGTGAGGGGAAGCTCGACCTCATTGGCGTTCTGCGCTTCGATCGTGAACTGGACCACCGTCGCCGCGGGGGACTGCTCCAGGATCTCCGCGCCCGTGATGCTGAGCGTCGGGTCGGAATAGGAGGAGCAGCCGGCCAGGACGGCGGCGGGGAGGGCGGCGAGGAGGAGGGCTCGAACTGCCATGGGCAGAGAGCGTATCAGGCGGCGGGAGGGAGTGCAGGGGAAAGAACGAAGTCACGGGCGGTGAAGCCCGCAGCGCTGAGAAGCAGAGACGGGCAGGATGCCCGTGCTACGGGACCATGGTGACCCAGCCGGGCTCCTGCGCCGCCGAGACTGCCTGGAGCGCGGGGGTCATGGCCGGGGCTTGAAGGTTGTAGATGGCCCACCGGCCGGTCAGCCAGATCATGACGAAGCAGCAGAACGCCGCGGCCCATTCGGCGGTCCACCGGCGCCGGGCCCAGAAAAGGATGCCCACCGCAACCCCGACGGTGATCAGCTTCCAGATGATGAGCGCGGCGGGCGAGCCGAGGTCCATGATCGCGCGGGCGACCGGGTTGGCCTCCAGCATCCCGAAATGCAGGAGGTGGACGAGCGTCATATAGAGGTCGGCGAGACTGAAAAGGATGACCGCGGCCAGGAGGGCGATCACGCGGCAGGGGCGGTACTGGGAACCCGCAAGGAAGGCCGTGAATCGGACCTCTCTCCAGCGGCCCCGAGTCCTTGGGGAGACCGCCCCCGGGACTCCGGCATGGTCGGGTTTTGCCCCATTCTCGTCCATTGAGAGGGGGATCGGACGGTCGGCGTGGGGGGGTGAGGGGGAATAGGGGGCGGCGGTCGCTAGACTGGGTTTGCGGTAGGGATATGCCGATGGAAACGTATGGGTCGGGGGTCACGCAAGGTCCGAAAGGTGCGAGGCTTAGGGGCTCCTGAATGAACCGGACACGGATGTGGATAACGGTCGGGGCGGTGCTGGGGTGCGTGGCCGCGGCCGCCGGGCAGTTGACCAATCCGGTGTACACCGACGATTCGCCGGTGGCGCGGGACACGCTGGGCCGGGTTGCGGACTTTGTGGCATCGGGGAACGACTCGGAGGCCGTGCGGGAGCTTCAGCGGCTGCTGGATGACCACGGCGATCGGCTGGTGGGGGAGCGGGGGGATGAGGACCTGTTCCGGAGCGTTCGGGACCGCGTTCACGCGGCCCTGCTCGCGGAGGGCCGGATCCTGGAGAAGTACCGGGCCGCGGAGGGCCCGCGCGCCGAGCAGATGCTGGAGGCCGGGGATGTCGCCGGTGTGGAGCGGACGCGGCTGTTGACGCCGGCGGGGCTGGAGGCGGCGGTGCGGGTCGCGCAGCTGCGGCTGGAGCGGGGCCACTTCGAGGGGGCGCGGCTGGCGCTCGAGCAGCTCGAGCCGCACCCGGAGCGTGGCCCGGGAACGGCGGGGGCCCGGGATGCGGCGGCGCTCCTGGCGATGGTGGCGCAATACGTCGATCGTCCGGAGGTGTGGGAGCGGGCGGAGCGC
>JAEYVB010000205.1 GCA_023429345.1 Planctomycetota bacterium | reverse complement strand
GCGGGCGGGGGTGGGGGGGGGGGGCGTCGAACTTGAAGGGGTTCTTGTCCAGCTTCTCGGGGAGCGTGGAGGCGTGGGTGCTGCGGGCGAGGTCGGCGAGGATGCGGGCCTGGTCCGGGAAGCGCGGGCCGGTCGGCTCGGGCGGGGGCTCGATCTTCACGTTGGTGAAGCTCACGCCGGCGCTGCGTCCCTGCTGGCGCATCATGAAGAGGGCGCCGACGCTGCCGACCACGGCGAGCACGATGATGAGGTTCTGGACGCTCAGGCGGCGCTTGGGCGCGGCGGCGGTGCTGAGGTCGGGCACGCCGGAGGCGCCGTCGCTGGAGCCGCGGAGCTCGGCGAGGATATTGGCGTCGTTGCCGTCGCCGGGGGTGTCGCCGGCGGCGGGCGGTCCGAGGGTGTTCAGGTTCACTTGGGGGTCTCCGGCTGGAAGTAGATGCTGAGCACGAACTCAGCGCTCATGTTCCCGTTGACGTCGTCAGAGCGGGTGATCTTCATGTCGCTGACGCGGGTGATACGGGGCAGCTCTTCCAGCTTGATGAGGAACTCGTGGAAGCCGTTGAAGTTGCCGTTGATCTTCATCTTCAGCGGCTGCTCCATGTACATGGCGGCGGGGATGGGCTTGTCGCTCTCGATGCCGGGGGCGTCGAGCCCGGCCTCCACGGCGAGGTCGGAGACCTGGCGGACGACGGTGTCGACTTCCTTGTTCGAGGGCAGGCGCGCCTCGATGGACTCGATCTGTTTGCGGATCTCCTCGTTCTCGCGCTGGAGGTCCTGGGTGCGGGCGGTGGTCTGCTGCACCTTGGCGAGCATGGCCTGCTTGTGCTGGATCTCGCGCCGGGCCTGAGCGATCTCGGCGTTCTGGGGGCGGAAGACCAGCCACCAGCTCGAGAGAGGGAGGGCAAGGAGAACGGCGAGGAGGAAGGCTTCCCGGAGTCCGATACGCATGGCTTAGTCCTCCTTCTCGGTGACGTTGACGGTGGTCGCGGCGGACCCGCTGCCGCCGGAGCGTTTGGGGTCGGCCCCCACCACGCCGCCGGCCGTCGCGGTGCGCAGGTCCACGTGCTCGAGGCCGCGGGCGTCGGCATCCTTGCGGATGGTCGCTTCGATCTCGAACTTGCGGAGGTCGAGCTTCTCGATGGTGGTTTCCTTGATGTACTTGAGGTCGACGTTGTCGAGGACCGAGCAGGCCTTGAGGGACTGGAGGTAGTCGGCGACGTCGGTGTTGACGCGGGCGACGCCGACCAGCTTGACCGTGAACTCGAACTTCGGGGCGGCGATGCGCTCCTTCTTCTCCTCGGGCTTCGGGGCCGCGGGGCCCTTGGCGGCGGCGATGCCGCCGGGGGGCTTGCCGCCCAGGGTGCGGATCTGCCCGGGCCCGCCCTTGCCGCCGGGGAGGCCGACGCCCATGGAGGGAGCGGGGGGTGCTTCCTTCAGTCGCTTGCTGACGAGGTTGACCTCCAGGAGCGTGATGTCCTTGGGCATGCGGGTAACGATCTCGCTGATCAGCTTGGAGCGCGGAACCTTCTCGACGAGGGCGGTGGTGATCTCCGCCTTCTGCATCATGTCGGACTTCTGCTCCTCGAGCCGCTTGTACTGCTCGATCTTGGCGGCCTCCTTGGTGTGGAGGACGGTGATGGCCTTCTGCTGGTCGCGCACCGTGAGCCACTGGCGGTTGGTCACAAAGAAGGCCGAGATCACGCCGAACATGACAACCCCGAAGAGGCCGAGGCAGAAGAGGTTTGCACGCAGCTCGTTCTTGCGCGCGACGTACTCCTGCGGCAGAAAGCTCGCGTTCGACTGGTCCACCCTCAGAAACGGGTTCTTCATCCGTACGCTCCCACCGTCGGGCCCTGCGCCCGCTCGCGTGTTACAGGTCCGTCGGGCTCAGGCACAACCCCAGCGCCACGGCCCATCCGGGCTGGGGCTGCGAGAAATCCACGTTGATCATCGTTTCGCCGCCGGTTCTGGCGAGCCCTGCCATCGGGTCTCCGACCTGCGCCGGCAGCTTCAGTGTGCGGGCGATGTGCTGGCACAGGCCCAGGTGCCGCGCCTCACCCCCAAGGAAGATCGTCCGGCCGACCTTGCGGTCGGGGAAGAGCGACTCGTGGTAGCGGAGGCACATCGACACCTCGTCCGTGAGCATCTCGAGCGCCTCGGAGAGGTCGATGCGCGGGCCGGGCGGCTCGAGCGGCGGCTGGGCCGTCAGGTCGGGCGTGAAGCCCTGCGGGGGCTCGCCCTGGCGGCGGTCGTCCATCACCGCGACGCTCCCGTCCTCCACGCCCGGGGACCCGACCGCGGCCGGGACCGGGGACGGACGGACGGCGCGGCGGACGATCTCCGACTGCTGCAGGCGCATCCGGCGGGCCTCGGAGAGATTGACGTTCATCTGCCTGGCGACGATGGCGTCGAGGTGGCGGCCGCCGAGGTCGATCGACCTCGCGAAGGCGAGCCGGCGACCGGTCGCGATCGTCACCTTGGTGCCCCCGACGCCCATGTCGAGGTACATGCTCGTGAGCTTCTCGTCCTCGGCCCGGCGCGTGATGGTGTCGAACGCCCGCAGGGTCGCGTGGAACTCCGAGTGCATGCCCACGGGCTCCAGCTTCGCGGCCTTCATCGCGTTCATCAGTCGCTGCACCGTCTCGCGGGCCGCCGCCATGCAGATGACCTCGGTCTTGCGGCCGACCTGGCCGACCTCGGTGTGCCGGTAGACGAGCGCCCCGGGGTCGCAGCCGAGCTGCGCCGGGATGGCGCTCTGGACGAGGTCGGAGATGGTGACGCCCTTCTCGACGGTGAACTGGAGGTGCTTCACGATCGCGAGGGAGGCGGGGATGGTGCACACAGCGCGGCGCGTGCGGAACTCGAGCGGCTTGATGAGCTTCGGCAGCGCCTCCATCTGGAAGGCAAGGCGCTTGGCGGGATCGTTCAGGAGCTCGTCGGGCGTGTCGAGGCAAGCGGCGGCCACCAGACTGTGGGGCTCGCCGGGCGCGATGTGGAGGATCTTGAGAGAGCCGACGCCGAAATCGACGGCCACCGGGGGGTGCCCGACGAGGTTCTTGGCCCCTCCCACGACCTTCTTGTGCCAATCGCCGACGCCCATGACGTGCTCCGTCCGGACCTGTCGAAGCAAGCGGTCCGGCACGGCAAGATCGACCCAATAGCCGGGCGGATTGAGCGACCTATCCGGAGTCCCCCGACTTGCCGGGATAACCCCGGCGGCGCAGCCGCGCCAGACCGACCAGAGCGAGGTCCGCGGGTTATGGGGCTTCGATCATCGCGTCGCGGAGCTGTCCGATAACACGCTCGAGCCTGGCGAGTGCGCCCATCAGGTTCCACCGCTGCGTCGCCCGATCGCCGGTCGTGTTGCTGATGACCCGCAGTTCGCCGGTTGCAGCGCCCAGCCGAACCCCTACATGGGCGACGGCGGCGCCCTCCATCCCCTCGGCGATTGCCCCGGTTCGGTCGCGGACTTGCTGGGCGAGCAGGTTCAGGCCCGAACAGGTGGAGACCGTGGCAATGGGTCCGGCGTGGTCCGATAACGGTCTGAGCGCTTCGAGCACCCGCAGCGCGGCGGGGATGGCG
>JAEYVB010000097.1 GCA_023429345.1 Planctomycetota bacterium | reverse complement strand
CGGGGCCAAGCGCTTCATCGACGATTCGCTCCCTGCCGGCACAGCGCTGGTCACCTACCGGGTCACCGCCGCCCGCGGCAGCCTCAGGAGCCAGCCCGGCGCGCTCACCGTCACCCTCGGCGCCCAGACGCCACCCGCGCTCCGCGCTGCGGCGTAACGCCCGCCGGTCCTGGTCCACCTCCGCGTGCTCCCTCGGAGCAGGACGGGCGCGTGACCGCCGCCCGCGGCCGCGAAGTCGGCCGCCTCAGCCTGCCTTTCTACCATCCCCTACCCCCTCCAGCGGTGGACCGGCTCTGCCGGGCCACTCAGCGTTGATCCGGTTCCTGCGAGCCGGATCGGGAACGCACCTCAAAGGACCCCCGACATGACCATCCCCCTCGACCCCGTCAAGTCCCGGCAGCGCGACACCTGGGGCGCCGGCGATTACGCCTCGGTCGCCGCGTACATCCATCCCGTCGCCGAGGACCTCTGCGCTGCGGCCGACCTGCAGGCGGGGTGGCGGGTGCTCGATGTCGCGACCGGCTCGGGCAACGGCGCGATCGCCGCGGGCCGCTGCATGGCGAAGGTGACGGGGCTCGACCTCGTCCCCGCGCTCCTCGATCGTGCCCGTGCGCGGGTGGCCGCGGAGGGACTCCCCGCCGGGGCCTTCGAGTTCATCGAGGGCGATGCCGAGAACCTCCCCTTCCCGGACGGCTCGTTCGACGCCGTGCTCTCGATCTTCGGCGTGATGTTCGCCCCCGACCACCAGCGCGCCGCGCACGAGCTGGCCCGCGTCTGCCGCCCCGGTGGCCGCATCGCCCTCGCCTCCTGGACGCCCGAGGGGTTCGTCGGGCACATGTTCCGCGCGGTCGCCAAGGCCATGGCCGGGATCGGGACCCCGCCCCCGCCCCCCATCCCAGCCTCTCCCCCGCCCCTGTGGGGCACGGAGACCCACCTGCGCACGCTGTTCGGCGGCGCGGCCGCCTCGATGGAGCACCAGCGCTGCGCCGCCATCTTCCGCTACGAGTCCGCCCGCCACTTCCCCGCCTTCTTCCGCCCCCGCTTCGGCCCCATGGTGAAGGCCTTCGCGGCGCTCCCCCCGGAGAAAGCCGCCGAGCTCGAGGCCGAACTGATCGCCCTCGCCGAGCGCTTCGACCGCAACCAGGCCCCCGGGGGCCCCATCGCCATCACCGGCGAATACCTCCGCACGATCATCGTCCGCGCCTGAACGCGAGCGGGCTCCCAGCCACGCTTGCCGTCTCGGCCCTTCCTGTAGGCCGCTGCTCGGACCGCCGGCTGATTGGATACCCCACCCCCCCCGATTTGCCCGCTTTCACATTGGTGTGGGCGGCCCACAAATTTCTCTTGTGCAGGGTTGCGGAACCCGGTACATTCCTTATCGCCTCGCTCGAGGCGGAAGTCCGGCCCTTCGCCGCTCGTGGGCCGCTCATCGGAAGGAGATTGCAGATGCGTCGTGTCGCCCCCGCCCTCCTCGCCTGCTCGCTGTGCGCCTCGGCCGCCAGCGCCGACCTCATCCTCGGCAACTACCCGCCCACCAACGACACCGGCACCACCGCGAGCGTCACCGACCTGCGGCAGAAGGCCCTCTCCTTCGCCATGCCCGCGGGCTCGGATTACACCATCTCCTCGGTCACGCTCCGTCTGGGGAACTACATCACCCCCGGCGATGTCGCCATCCTCGAGATCCGCGACCACACCGGTTCCCCGACCGCGCCCGGGGCCAACGTTGTCGGCTCCTTCACCGCGCCGAGCAGCGCGGCCGCGGCGATCTCCGACTTTGTCTTCACGCCCAGCGGCACCATCACGCTGCAGGCCGGCACCTCCTACTGGATCGTGCTCTACGGCGGCGCATCGCCCTCGACGTTCGATTGGCGCGGCTCCTCGCCCTCGGTCACCCCCACGGGGATCGCGACCTACGGCGGCCAGAGCCTCTTCACGACCAACGCCGGCACCTCCTGGTCCAACTCCGCGACCATCAACACGTTCCAGATCGACGGCGTCGTCGTGCCGGCGCCCGCCGGCGCGGGCGTGCTCGTGCTCGGCGGCCTGCTCGCCGCCCGCCGCCGCCGCTGATCGAACCCCACAGCCTTGCCCCCTTCAGCGACCCCGCCCGCGCGGGGTCGCTTTCTTGTCGCGCGGCCCCCGGGGGGCGGGGGAGGTCAGGGGGATCAGAACGGGCAGCCGGCGGCGAAGTTCTGGAGGTAGCAGGTGAAGTCCGCGACGTTCAGGACCGGCGCGGTAGTGGAGTTGTCGCAGTTGGCGTAGGGGTCTCCCGCGGAGAACTTCTGCAGGAAGCAGGTGAAGTCGGCCACGTTGAGGGAGGGTGCGAGCGTGCTGTGGTCGCAGTTGGCGTAGCAGGGGGGGTAGGTCTCGTAGCGGGACCAGAAGCCGCCGTGGACCGAGTGCTCCCCCCCTCCCGGGGAGGCCGCCACCCCCACATCGTGCTGCCCGACCGTCCCCTCGATGACGAAACCCCCGCCCTGGAGCCGCCCGCCGCCGCCGTCGATCGTGTGCCACTCGATGTCGCCAGCACTATCGGTGGGGGCGGGGGGAAGGATGACCGGACGCTCGCCCGGGGGGAGGGGGATGGCGGTGTAGCGCCCGCCGCCCTGGGCGGTGGCCGCGGCCGTGCATGCCAGCGATGCGAGTCCGCCGGCGAAGAGCGCTGCGCGAGGTGGGTGCCGCATGGTCTGCTCCAGGGGTGGGCCGGGCGATTACTGCGAGCGGATGATGAGGATGGAGGTCTTGGCGTTGCTGTTGAGGAGCGGTTCCCAGTCGCCCCCGGCGTGCGACTGGTGCGCCACCGGGCCGACGAAGTAGGTGGCCCCGCCCGCCCCGCCCTGGAGGACCAGCGTGCCGCTGGCCGTCACCGGTATCGGGGCGTTGATCGTGAGGGAGCTCTGCACCTTCAGCGGCTCGTTGGTGGTGGTGATGAGCGCCCCGGTCGCGGCGGCCGAGTCGGCGCTGCCGACGTCGAGGTACAGGTCCGGCCCGGCGGTGCCGGTGCGCCTGAAGGACATCGTCGAGACGATCTGCACCGTCCAGGTCTCGTTCGCGGGGATGTCGAGCTGCTGCGTGCCGGCGACGAACCGCCGATCCGTGAGCGGGTAGGCAACGGCCGGAGCCGTGAAGTTGTACGCCAGCACCGTCGGCAGCGGCCCCGCGGGCCCCTGCGGCCCGG
>JAEYVB010000082.1 GCA_023429345.1 Planctomycetota bacterium | reverse complement strand
TCGGGCTGAACTACCTGACGACGATGATCGATCCGGTGACGCAGCTCCCGGTGGCGACGACGACGCCGCACCCGGACGCCTCGACGGCGTTCGCGGACTTCAGCGGGCCGGTGACGATCGCGGTGGGGAGCAGCTTCGAAACGTACTGGCGGGATGCGGACGCCAACGGGGAGTTCGACGCTACGGACCTGCGCGGGTTCGCGGCGCCGACGGTGGCGAACTTCATCATGTCGCTGACGGGCGAGGTGGGCGGCGGGGGCACGTGCTACGCCAACTGCGACAACAGCACGCAGGAGCCGATCCTCAACGTCGCGGACTTCACCTGCTTCCTGCAGCGGTTCGCGGCGGGCGAGAGCTACGCCAACTGCGACAACAGCACGCTGCAGCCGGTGCTGAACGTGGCGGACTTCACCTGCTTCCTGCAGAGCTTCGCCGGGGGATGCCCGTAAGGGTGGCCGCCGGGAATGGTTAATGGCCGCGGCGCCCTCGGAAGGGGGCGGCCGCGGATTCTCGGACGGGGGCGGGGGCTCGGGGCAAAACCCCGCGGCGGCAATACCGGACTGGAACCGGCGTTGAACGGCGGCGGTATCGGTATATGGCCGCGCAAACGGCCCCGGATCCGGGGCAAATTCGCGGAGTTTGATTGTCAGGCCGCGGCCCTGTGCTATCAATCGATAGGCGGGGCGCGGAGCCCCGGAGCGGAGAGGTTTCAGGACCGTCTAAAACCCGGCCAATCTGTTGTGGTCACCGCCGATGGTCGGCGTTGGCTGCCGTGTCGAGAGGCCATCAGTGTGAGAGGGATAGTGCATGAAGAGTCGCAATGTGTTGGCGATCGCGCTGCTTTCGGGCTGCGCGTGTACGGTGGCGACGGCGCAGGACACGTTCCAGGACGTGCGGGTCGCGCGCCCGGACTACATCAAGTTCCGGGGCGTCCGGTACCCGGTGCAGGCCCCGGCGGCGGACGATCTGCAGGACATCTATAACAACACCACGGGCGATTACACGGGCTACGGCGCGGTGACGCCGGACTGGCGTCGGCGCACGCTGGACGACATCACCTTCACGCCCGGCCCCGGCGCGGGCTCGGGCCAGATCGTGACCGGCCTGGAGACGGGCTTCATCGTGGATGTGGCCCCGCCGGCGGGCTTCGAGATCGTGCTGGGCTTCTGGGACCTCGAGACGATCGGCGGGATCCCGGTGCACTCGATGCCGCTGGACGCGGTGGTGCTCGGGTACGCGGTTTCTCCCGCGGCCGGGGCCTGGACGACGGGCCTGGTGGACCTGACCACCCTCGGGTTCCCCCTGGGCGGCATCCAGATCCCCGACGACTCGATGAACCTGGCCGACTGGGGCGCGTTCCAGACGGGGACGACCACGCTGGTGGACGGCGTGCGGTTCCTGATGGCCAACAACGGGCTGCCGCCGGGCGCGGGCCCGACGGTCGGCAACAGCGAGGCCGGCTCCTACGTCGACTTCGACATGAACGGCAGCATCGACGGGACCGAGTTCGTCGCGGGCACGACCTACGCCAACGGGTCGAACCTCTACCTGCGTCTGCAGGCCGATGTGGCCCCGGCGGTCACGGGCGCCTGCTGCCTCCCCGGCGGCGTGTGCGTGACGGCGAGCCCGATCTCCTGCCACACGCAGAACGGCGTGTACCAGGGGGACAACACCACGTGCGGCACGGGCTGCGCCGACCAGGGCGCCTGCTGCCTCCTGGACGGCTCCTGCTTCGTGACCGATGAGGCCAGCTGCATCGGCACGTTCAACGGCATCTTCAAGGGCGTGAGCACGGTCTGCGGCAGCGACTGCCCCGACGTGTTCACCTTCACCGGCGGGATCATCAACATCCCGGACGGGCTCCCCGGCGGCGGGTGCGGCATCGCCGCCATCGCCGACATCGTGGTCCCGGCGGGCGGCAACGTCTCGCAGGTGGATGTGGCCCTGAACATCCCGCACACGTGGCAGGGCGACGTCAAGGCCACGCTGACCCACGTCGACACGGGGACCCAGGTCGTCCTCATCGACCAGCCGGGCGGCGGCAACTTCGGCGCCGACAACTACGGCCTCTCGCCGAACGGCCCGGACACCTTCCGCCTGATCGACTCGGCGCCGTTCGTCTACGACGGCCCTCAGTTCCAGGCGATCGATAACGTCCGCGGCCAGTGGAAGCCCGAGGCGGCGCTCTCCGCCTTCGCGGGCGAGGCCAAGGGCGGCACCTGGCGGCTCGAGGTGCAGGACTGCTTCGAGGCGGACACCGGGGCGATCCAGGGCTACATGATCTCCTTCGGCGCCGGCTCCGGCCCGGTCGCCTGCTACGCCAACTGCGACAACAGCACGCAGGCCCCGATCCTCAACGTCGCGGACTTCACCTGCTTCCTGCAGCGGTTCGCGGCGGGCGAGAGCTACGCCAACTGCGACAACAGCACGCTGGCCCCGGTGCTCAACGTGGCCGACTTCACCTGCTTCCTGCAGAGCTTCGCCGCGGGTTGCCCGTAAGAAGTCTGCCCGTAAGCAGTCTGTTCCTGATCTGACGTTCGAACCGGCCGCCCCCGCGAAGGGGGCGGCCCTTTTTTTGCCCCCTTTCATGCGGTGCCGGTAGGCTCGGGCGGCGGCGGGTCCCGCGGTCCATGCCGGGCCGCGGCGGAGCCCCGCCCTGGAGGGTCGTATGAGCGGAAACAGGCGTGCGGTGGTGTGCGTGGCGGGCGGGCTCTTTCCGGTAGCGGCCGCGGCCCAGCACGCGGGGGAGCTCACGCTGGCCCGGCACGCAGGGAGCCCGACCGCGGTGCGGTATGCGGGGGTGCGGATGACGCCGCAGGGGCTCTTCCGCACGACGGAGTGGCGGCCGTACGTCGGCGGGTCGGGGACGGACATCCCGGAGGTGAAGGCCTTCGACTGCTTCAAGGTGGACTCGTTCAACCAGCCGACGGGGTTCTGCGATTCGGGCTGCAATCAACTGGGGAACTGCCCGGGTGCGCCGCCGGACAGCCGCTGGACCTTCGGACCGACGGCGCTTCGGCCGCAGTGGGTCAACGACATGACGGTGGCCCCGGGGCAAGCGGGGGCGCTCTCGCGGCGGGCGATGTTTGCGTGGACGTGGGGCTCGCCGGTGGCGGCGCCGTGCTGGGTGGCGCTCGTGACGCACGAGACGTTCAACCCCTGCGGGGGCGCGACGCCGACGGACGGGCCGTACGACGGCGTGGTCGTCGAGTTCCTGCCCTTTGCGGGGGGCGGCGGGTACCAGACCTTCGACGCGGATGTGAGCGCCGATCCGGACCCGACGCTGGGGTGGCAGCTGCCGATGGACGGCCAGGGCGCGTACTCGTACTTCATCGCGAGCGCCGAAGACCCAGTGACCGGGCAGCTCACGCTGGATATGACGCCGGGGACGGCCAACGCGTTCTGGGGGACGGGGGAGGACGAGACCCCGCCCGACGGACGCGCGGGGGAGCAGAACGCCTTCGGGTACGACGATGCCAACCCGGCGGACGGGGTGTTCGACACGACCGCGGAGTGCTTCGACTTCACCGCGGGGGCCGGGCAATGCCCGGTGGAGCTGGGGGCGATGGTGCTCTTCTACACCGAGGGCGGGGGCGCGTGCTACGCCAACTGCGACAACAGCACGCAGACGCCGGTGCTGAACGTGGCGGACTTCACCTGCTTCCTGCAGCGCTTCGCGGCGGGGGAGAGCTACGCCAACTGCGACCAGAGCACGCTGGCGCCGGTCCTGAACGTGGCGGACTTCACCTGCTTCCTGCAGAGCTTCGCGGCGGGGTGCCCGTGACGGGGTGATGCCCCGGGTGGATTCCCGGGTGGGAGGAGAAGGTCAAGGGGGGCGGGCAGGGATGCCCGTATCACATCACAGCACGGGCGAAGATCCGTTGTCATGGGTTCCCGGGGCGCGGCCGAACAGGAGTTCGGGCCTAGCGTACCGGGTTCACCCATGCCGATCCCGGCGGACACCTCATCGCGGTCGTGCCACACCTCCCCGGGCACGGGGGGGACGGTGTCGCTCCCGGTGCTGGAGGTGCGGGGGGCGCGGCCGAAACTGCGGAAATCAAGGGCGGGGCCGTGGCGGGCGGGGGTGCTGATCGCGGTGCACCTGGCGATCGCGGCCCACATCGCGTGGTGGCTGGGGACGGGGCGCGGGCCGACGCTGTCGCCGGTTGAGCCGTCGGAGGCGTCGGAGGCCCTGGCCCGGGGCGTGGTGAACACGGGGGCGATCTTCTTTCTCCTGGCGATTTTCTCGACGCTGGTGCTGGGGCGGTGGTTCTGCGGGTGGGGGTGCCACCTGGTGGCGCTGCAGGACCTGTGCGCGTGGATCATGAAGAAGCTGGGCGTGCGGCCCAAGCCCTTCCGCTCGCGGCTGCTGCTGTGGGCGCCGCTGGTCTTTGCGTTCTACCTCTTCCTGCTGCCCGCGGTGCTGCGCGAGGCGGTGGTGCCGGCGGCGCGGGCGCTCGGGTGGTCGGCGACGGTCGAGCCGTACCTGGTGGAGCAGGCGGGGCAGACCTTCCCGCGCCCGGCGTTCTGGGGCGAGGGGGCGCAGCAGAAGTTTTTCCGGGCCGAGCTGACGCGCTCGGGCTTCTGGGACACGTTCCCGCACGAGTGGTACGTGATCGTGCCGTTCCTGGGGATCTGCGGGTTCGCGACGGTGTACTTCCTGGGCGCGAAGGGGTTCTGCACGTACGGATGCCCGTACGGGGGCTTCTTTGCCCCGATGGACAAGCTCAGCCCGGGGCGGATCCGCGTGACGGACGCCTGCGAGCACTGCGGGCACTGCACGGCCGCCTGCGGCAGCAACGTGCGCGTCCACGAGGAGGTCCGCGACTACGGGATGGTGATCGACCCCGGGTGCATGAAGTGCATGGACTGCGTGAGCGTGTGCCCGAACGATGCGCTGTACTTCGGTTTCGGCAGGCCCGCGCTCTTCGCGAAGCCCCGGACGGAAGAGGCGAGGAAGAAGAAGCGCTTCAAGAAGCGGGTGTACGACCTCACATGGGGCGAGGAGGTCGCGCTGGCGGCGGTGTTCTTTGCGCTGGCGGCGGCCTTCCGCGGCTTCCTCAACAGCGTCCCGCTGCTGATGGCGATGGGGATCGCGGGGGTGGGGACGTTCCTGGCCTGGACGCTCTGGCGGCTGGTGCGCGAGCGGAGCGTGCGGATCCAGAGCACGCAGCTGAAGTACAAGGGAAAGCTGAAGCTCGCGGGGGTGATCTACGGGGCGCTGGCCCTGGCCGTGGTGCTGGCGGCGGGGTGGGCGGGCGTGGTGCGACTCTCGATGGCCCGCGCGGGCGTGATGGACCGGAGGCTCTCGACGCCCCTGGCCTTCGAGACCATTTTCGCGCCGGCCTACACGCCGGCCGCCGGCGATGCCGCCGCCGCGCGAACGGCGCTGGCGCACTACCGCCGCGCGAGCGGCCCGGAGGAGGGCGGGATCGGCTGGACACGCCCCGCCGACAAGGCGATCGAGATCCAGCGCCGGATGGCGTGGCTGAGCGCGGTGGCGGGGGACCGCACCGCGGCCGCGGAGCACGCGGGAAGGGCCCTGGAGATCGCGAGCGCGCGGCCGGAGGCGTACACGAACCCCGAAGTAGACCTATCGGACCTGATTAACGCTCGGGCGCTCCTGGCGCAGCTGGAGGGGAAGGATGCGGCGGCGTTCGTGGCCGACCTGAGATCCCTGGCGGAACGGGCCCCGCGGGCGTACGAGGTTCATGTTTTCCTGGCCCAGATGGAGATGCAGGCGGGGCGGCCCGAGGCGGCCGCAACGCACGCCGCCCGGGCGGCGGACGTGCTGGGGGAGGTGGTCGCGATGCATCCCCGGTCGGCCCATTTGCGAACGGTCAGGGGGCAGGCATTGATGTTCGCCGGCCGCGGCGAGGATGCCATCACGGAGTTCCGGACGGCGGCGGGCCTGGACCCGAAGAACCCGGTCAACGCGGGGGCATTGGCGCGGCTTCATCGGGCGATGGGCCGGGCGGCGGAGGCGTCGGAGTGGGAGGAAGTGGAGCGCCGGCTGCTTTCTGAGGGGCACGGAGGGCGGCGGTAAAGGTTTGGTACCTGAGGGGTTGTGATCGGTTGGTTTGGCGGTAGAGTCAAGGAGGCCGTTGCCGGGGCTCTTTCGAGTGTCCCGCCGGCCGGAAATCGCGGAACGTTCAATCCCCCGATGCGTTTGGCCGGGTTCTCATAAGCCAGGAGTGATACATGGGTCAGCGGATGAATCGGTCGGCGCGTCTTGCGCTGTGCGTGGTGGCGGCGTGCGGCTCGTCGGCGATGGCGCTCGACGGCATGGTCGCGGCGGGCGGGCTGAGCCCGACGGCGCTCTACCTGCGCGCGGGCACGGTGGACACGTCGAACCCGGCGGGGAGCCTGGCGGCGGTGCTCTCGTCGCGGCCCGCGGGGACGCGGTTCGTGGTGCAGCTCGACGGCCCGATCACGCCGGAGCGGCGCGCGCGGATGGCGGGCGCGGGGCTGAAGGTCGGCGACTACCTGCCGACCTACGCCTACATTGTGCACGTGGACGCGGTGAACGCGGCGGCGCTCTCCCGGCTGGAGTTCGTGCGGTGGGCGGGCGAGTACTCGGGCGACTGGAAACTGGACCCGGAGCTGCTGAAGCGTGCGTACGCGACGCCGGAGCGGCTGGAGCTCCTGAACGCGGGG
>JAEYVB010000028.1 GCA_023429345.1 Planctomycetota bacterium | reverse complement strand
TCGCCCGCGGGCTCCGCATCATCCTCGAGCCCGGCCGCACCATCTCGGCCAACGCCGGCCTCCTGCTCACGCGCGTCCTGTACGTCAAGCAGGGCGGCGGCGGCAAGCAGTTCGTCATCTGCGACGCCGGCATGCACACGCTGATACGGCCCGCGCTGTACAGCGCCTTCCACTTCATCTGGCCGGCCGAGCCCGGCCCCGCGATGGCGCCCCCCCGGCGCGCCGAGAAGTTCGACCTCCCCGGCCTCACTACGTGCGACATCGTCGGGCCCATCTGCGAGTCCGGCGACTTCCTCGCCAAGGACCGCGCCATCCCGCCGGTCCGGCGCGGCGACATCATCGCGGTCTTCACCGCCGGCGCCTACGGCATGTCCATGGCCAACAACTACAACACCCAGCCCCTCCCCGCCGAGGTGCTCGTCGACAGCGCGGGCGCGAAGCTGATCCGCCGGCGGCAGGAGATCGCCGAACTCCTCCGGCCCGAGCTCGCGTAAACCCGCACCTGCTGGGGCCCGACGGCCGTGCGCCCGCCTCAGCCGCGCGGCAGCCCCGCCGGCGGCGCCGCCACCTCGTTCCGCGGCTTGGGCACGAAAGGGATGTACTCGTAGAACCGCATCTCCCGCCGGTACGCGGGGTACGTGTAGAGCCCGCGCCCGGCGAACGGCGCCTGCGTCCGCGACAGCCAGTCCGCCCACGTCGCGCGGTCGACCCCGAAGTCCTGCCCCGTCAGCGTCCGCAGGGAGCGCAGCGCCGCATCGTTCACCGCCAGGTCCGAATCGTCCAGCGCCGCGACCAGCTCGTGCACGACGCGCAGCTCCGCGTACTGCCCCAGCGCATCGGCGGCCTCGGCCCGGACCTCCGGCTCCGCCTCCGACGGTGCCTTCAGCTCCCCCCGCGGCTCGCGCAGCGCGTCGATCAGCGGGCCCACGGCCGCGGCGTCGTGCAGCCGCTGCAGCCCCCGCGCCGCCTCCAGCCGCACGATCTTGTTCGGGTCCGCCAGCGACGTCAGGAGGAGCGGGACGTGCCGCGGCTCGCCGTGATTCGCCAGCCCCCGGGTCGCCGCCATGCGCACCGCCGGGTCGGTGTCGTCGATGTTCGCCTCGAAAAGCGCGATGTACACGGGCTCGTTGGCGAAGTACGCGGAGGCCAGCCCCAGCGTCCCGCGGTAGCGGTTGTTCGCGTCGTAGGGATCGATGGACATCGCCGCCAGGTCGCTCGGCGAGAGCTCCGAGCCGAACGCCTCGAGGATGCTCTCGGCCCCAGGCTTGAGTTCCACGCCGCACCCGCCCAGCAGCGGGACCATCACGAGCAACAGGCGGGCACGCTTCACCGGCGGCAAGCTCCAGGAACGGGGCGAGTTCACTGCAGCGGATCCTCGCCCGGGGCCCGCAGAGCCAGCGGTGCCGCGAGCACCTCCCGCATGATGAACGCGTTTCGCCACTCCTCGGCGGTGCGCGGGAGCTGCCCCCCCAGGTCCATCGCGGGGCCGCTCGGTCCCTCGATCTGTGCCGCGGCCGTGCGGGTGTTGATGTCCGAGAGCAGGCCGTGCGAGGTGTTCGCCGACGTCGACGCGGCCTGGGGGTCCTCCCGCCGTTCGGGCCTGACTTGTGGCCGCCGCTCCGTGCTCGGCCGCTGCCGGGCCGGGCCCTGCGGCAACTTCTTCCCGCGATCGCTGACCTGCGCCGCCGTCCGCTGGGCCGCGGTCGGCCTCTGCGTCGCGACCGTACGCTGCGGCGGCGCGGGCCGACGCGGGTTCACCACGATCGGGCCGGAGCTCCCCGGGATGAAGACGATCGGCGGGGGCTGCGATCCCCCGCGCGTCGGGACCGGCCTGGGCGTGGCGACGCGGGTGGTCGCCGGCCGCGGCCGGACGGGCGAGGGCGCCTGCGTCTGCTGCCGCGCCCGCTCCTGCTGCCGACGCCTCAGTTCCTCGAGTTGCGCCTGGCGCTTGACCGCGAGTTCCTGCTGCCGGCTGGTGACCGAGGACGGTGCCTCTTCGACTTCCGCCTCGCGCCCGGTCCGCAGGGTCTCAAGCTTGCGGCGCTCGGCCATGTCCTGCCGCTTCTTCTTCTCGCGTGCCTCCGCGAGCTTCTGGAACAACCAGCTCAGCGCCGAGAGCCCCACGACCAGCAGAAAGCCCAGCAACTGCATCCACTGGATGCCGCCGCCGCCACCGCCGCCCTGGGCCAGGATTGCCGGGAG
Organism: Planctomycetota bacterium; assembly: GCA_023429345.1. Lineage (GTDB taxonomy): Bacteria > Planctomycetota > Phycisphaerae > Phycisphaerales > UBA1924 > JAEYVB01. The sequence continues at coordinate 3,959 of JAEYVB010000028.1, read as the reverse complement.
ATTCACGGGACCATTCTAGTGGGAGGCCAGCCCGGGCGCGGGGGTGGACTCGGGGATGATCGCCGCGGCCCCGCCGGGTGCCTCCAGCCGCACGAACCGGACGCCGAACACCGCGTCCAGGACCCCGGGGGCGAGCACCTCGCGGCATTCGCCCGCCGCGGCCACGCTGCCCTCCCCCGAGAGGAGCACGGCCCGGTCGCACCAGTGGAGGGCCATGGACATGTCGTGCAGCACGACGCCGACGGCCAGCCCGGCCGCGGCCTGCTCGCGGAGGACCTCCATCGCCCGGATGGCGTGCAGAGGGTCCATCGCGGAAATCGGCTCATCGGCGAGCAACGCGCGCGTGCCCCCGGGCGCCGGGCTCAGGTCGAGCTGCGCGAGCGCCCGGGCAAAGGCCGCGCGCTGCTGCTGGCCGGCGGAAAGCTCCGGGAGCGGGTCGCCCGCGCGTCCGGAGAGGTCCATCCGGGCCAGCGCCCGCTCGATGGGGAGGGCGTCATCGACCGGGCCGGAGCTGTAGCGGCCGAGGGCCACGTACTGGCGGACGGTATAGGCGAAGGCGACGGAGGTTCGCTGCGGGATATAGGCGATCCGCCGGGCTCGCTCCCGGTGGCTCATGGCGCCGAGCTCCTCGCCGTCGAGCGCCACGGACCCGGCCGTCGGGCGCAGCACCCCGACCAGCAGCCGGACAAGGGTCGACTTGCCGGCGCCGTTGGGCCCGATGATCGCGGTCATGCTCCCGGGCTCCAGACCGAGTTGCACGCCCCGGAGCACGGGCCTTTCGGCTCGGTATGAGAAGGAGGCGGAGTTCGCGGCGAGCATTCGTCCACCATACGGCCCGGCGGGGTCCGACGCCCGGGGGAATACGCCCTCAAAGAGAAGAGCCCCCGGCGCGGGCCGGGGGCTCTGGGGTTGCTCTGTTCGACGGCCTGATCAGTAGAGACGGGTCGCCTCGGTCTCGATGACCGGCTCGATGACGTTGTCGCTGGTCATCTGCGTCTTGAAGCGGACATCGCCCCCGGCGCGGGCCCGGACGGTGATGTTCCACACGACCCGCTCACCGGCGGGCAGGGTCGCGACGGGCCCGAAGACGAGCTGCCGGCCCTCGCCCTGCGGCTGGGTCGGCCCCTGCACGCGCACGATCTCGAACTGCTCGGGCACCTCGGCGACGACCTGGATGTTGTGATCGTCCATCCCACCCTGGTTGACCACCATGATCTGGTAGACCTCCTCCGTCCCGATGCGCACCGGGTCGTTGTTGTCGACGACCTCCAGGAGCAGGGACGAGACGCCGCGGATGGTGGTGACCAGCTGCTGGCTCGGCCGGTCGGCGCAAACGGCGGTCGCGTCGGCGGCGAACTGCACCTCGCCCGGGCGGCCCATCTGGAAGACAAAGACGGCCTCCTTGCTCTGCCCCGGCGGGATGGTGCCGAAGTCGATGTTGGCGAAGCCGCCCTTGACCGGCAGCGAGCTGCTGACGAGCTTGGCCGACGGGTCGACCGTCAGGTTCAGGGTGGTGTTGGCCGCGGGCGCGTTGCCGCGGTTGTGCAGCACGATCTGGTACTCGACGGGTTTGCCGGTGAACTCGTTCTCCGGGCCGGTGAGCTCGATCTCGAGGTCCGGCGCGCCGATGAGCGTCGGGCGTGCGTCGGCGCGGGCCTCGAGTCCGCCCTCGGAGAGGGCCATCGCCTCGCCGGCGAACTCGCCGGGGCGCTGAGCGCGGAGGTTCATCGTGAACTCCTTGCTCTGCCCCGCGCCGAGGGTCCCGGCGTCGATCTCGATGACGCGGGCGCCGTCCGGGCCCGTAATCCCCTCTGGGAGCTGCTCGCGGATGATCACGTTCTCGGCGTTGCCGCTGCCCGTGTTGGTCACGACGTAGCGGACGGGGATCGGCTCGCACACCAGCACCTGCGGCGGCACCTCCTTGGTCAGGCGCAGCTCCGGCGCAACGACATCGATCGTCGTGCACAGCACCGGGTCGTAGCTGACGCGGACGCAGGTGTCGAAGCGCCCGGGCTCCTGCGGGACCATCGCGACCTCGAACGTCTTGGTCTCGCCGGGCGCGAGCTGCCCGATCTGCCACTCGCCAGGGGCCCCGCCCTCGGCCAGGCCCTCGGGACGCACGCCCGCGATCTGCATGTTCCCCGGCATGTCCTGGTGGATCGTCACGTTCTCGAGCGTCAGGTCGTTCGAGAGGTTGGTCACGTTGAACTCGTACGCGAAAGGCTGGCCCACCCGCGCCTGCTCCTGCCGCGACTGCGTCGTCACGCGCACCAGGCTCGAATCGGAACTGCCGGTCGGGAACGACATCTCGGAGATCCCGAACACCCGGTTCCGCGGCGTCGCCTGCGAGGCCTGCCGCGACTGCCCCGAGGGTCTCGCCGCGGCATCGCTGCGGTAAACCCCGTCGTTCGAGGATGCCCGCGAGGTCTTGTTCGACTCGCACCCGCCCGCCACCAGCACCAAAGCCGCCACCGCGGTCGGCACAACCATGCTTCTCACATTCATTGGAGCCCCCTTTGTGTACCCGTGGCTGGTTGTAGACCGGGTGTGCGGCGCGCGGCCATTCATCCGGGTGGATTAACACCCGGCGTTCACGACAGGGATGAAATCCCTGAGGTCCCCCGCGCATGGTCCCCAACGCAAGGACAGCGTCCCGCGAACCTTCCCGCCTTCACAACCCGAGGCGATCGGCCAGGAACGCGGGCGCCGCGTCGATGGCGATGCGGCTCTGGCTCCCGGTGTCGCGCTCGCGGACCGTGACAGTCTGGTCCTTCAGCGTCTCGCCGTCGATCGTGAAGCAGAACGGGCAGCCGGCCTCATCCATCCGGGCGTACCGCTTGCCGATCGACTGCTTGGCGTCCGTCTCGATGAAACCGACCTTCGCGAAGCGTCGGGCCAGATCGTCGTAGAGCTTCTCCGCGACCTCCGGCATCCCTTCCTTGTTCACCAGCGGGAAAACCGCCGCCTTGATCGGGGCCAGGCGCGGGTGGAAGCGCATGATCTCCGGGCTCGGCCGCGACTCGTCCTTCGTGTAGCTCTCGCAGAGGATGGCCAGCACGCCCCGGTCCAGCCCCGCGGCCGGCTCGATGCAGTGCGGCAGGTACCGCTCGCCCTTCCTGGACCCGTTGGGCAGCAGCTCGCCCCGGTCCTGGTCGAAGTACTCAAGCTTCGCCCCCGAGTGCTTCTGGTGCTGCGTGAGGTCGTAGTCGCCGCGGTGCGCGATCCCTTCGAGCTCCCCGAACCCCGGCGCGGTGAACGGGAACCGGTACTCGACATCGCTCGTCCCGCGCGAGTAGTGCGAGAGCTCATCCTTCTCGTGTTCCCGCAGGATCAGGTTCTCGCCCGCGAGGCCGATCTTCTGCCACCACTCCATGCGGAAATCCCGCCAGAACGCGTACCAGTCCATGCTCTCGTCGGGATGGCAGAAGAACTCCAGCTCCATCTGCTCGAACTCGCGCGAGCGGTAGGTGAAGTTCCGCGGCGTCACCTCGTTGCGGAAGCTCTTGCCCGTGTTGCCGATCCCGAAGGGGATCTTGACCCGCGTGGTGTCCACCACGTTCTTGAACTGGACGAACACCCCCTGGGCCGTCTCGGGGCGGAGGTGGACCTTGCTCTCCTCGTCGAAGACCGCGCCGGTGTAGCTGTGGAACATGAGGTTGAACTGGCGGGGCTCGGTGAGCGTGCCGGCCTCCTTGGCGTGCGGTCCGACCACCCGCGTGTAGTCGGCCGCCGCCATCTTCGCGAACGGTCTGACCTCGATGTCGCCGGGCGTCAGCTCGCGCTTGGCGTACTTCGAGAGCCGCTTGACGGCCTGCGCCCTCAGCTCATCGTCGCTCTCGAGGAAGGCGTACATCTGCCCGGACCCTTCCACGCTCGCCACCAGCAGGTGGTCCGCGCGGTACCGCTGCTTGCTCTCGCGGCAGTCCACCATCGGGTCGTTGAAGCCCCCCACGTGCCCG
>JAEYVB010000024.1 GCA_023429345.1 Planctomycetota bacterium | reverse complement strand
CGGTCTACTACCGCATGAACACGCCGCCCCAGGTCCTCCGCGCCATCCGCGGCCTGGGCTTCGTGTCGGCCCGCTTCGTCTATCTCACGTCCACCGCCTGGGACCATTACTTCCCGCGCCGCCTCCGCTGGGCGCCGCACCTCTACGACCGCGCGCTCGGCCTGCGCTCGGCCCGTTTCCGCATCGTCCTGGCCTTCCGACTGGAGCTCGCCCCATGAGCCCCGACACCGCTTACCCAAGCGAGACCCCCGTCTCGGAGATTCACCTCATGATCGCACCCTCGCCCCGCGCTCGCGCACGCTTCTCCTTCGCACGGCCCGCCCTCGCGGCGCTCGCGACGGCCGCGGCCGCCCACGCCCAGGACCTCACGATCAAGGCCGCGCCCCAGTCGCAGCCCATCGTGATCGTCGGCGCCACCATCCACCCCATCTCCTCGCCGCCGATCGAGAACGGCTACATCGCCTTCGAGAAGGGCCGCATCACCGGCGTCGGCTCGGGCTCGCCCGAACGGGCCCCCGGCGCCCGCGTGATCGAGGCCGAGGGCCTGCACGTCTACCCCGGCCTCATCGCCGCCGACACGCAGCTGGGCCTGGCCGAGCTCGCGGCCGTGCGGGCGATGAACGATTACAGCGAGACCGGGGGCATCACCCCCGAGGTCCGCGCCGTGGTCGCCGTCAATCCCGATTCCACGCTCCTGCCCGTGACGCGCAGCAACGGCATCCTCACCGTCGCGGTGTGCCCCAGCGGCGGACGCATCCCCGGCCGCCTCGGCGTCATGCGCCTCGACGGCTGGACCTGGGAGGAAATGGCCATCAAGGACGATGCCGGCCTCTGCATCTCCTGGCCCTCGCAGCGCACCTTCAACGCCCCCTGGATGAGCCAGACCGAGGACGAGCAGCGGACCGAATCCCGCCGCGCTCACGAGGCCATCGACGACACCTTCAAGGCGGCCGCGGCCTACCTCCGGGCCAAGGAGGCCGACGCCGCGCTCCCCACCGACCTCCGCTGGGAGGCGATGCGCCGCGTGATCGCCCCCGGCGAGGACCAGCTCCCCGTCTTCATCAGCGCCGCCGATGTCGACCAGATCACCTCCGCCGTCACCTGGGCGCTCGACCGCAAGCTGAAACCCGTGATCGTCGGCGGGCGCGATGCCGAGCAGTGCGCCGACCTCCTCAAGCGGCACGACGTCCCGGTGATCATCACCGGCACGCACGCCTTCCCCAAGCGATCCGATGCCCCCTACGACGACGCCTTCACGCTCCCCGCGCGCCTCCACGCCGCGGGCGTCCGCTTCTGCATCGCCAGCGCCGACCGCACCGCCCACGAGCGCAACCTGCCCTACAACGCCGCCACCGCCGTCGCCTACGGCCTCGACCACGCCGCCGCCCTCAAAAGCATCACCCAGTGGCCCGCCGAGATCCTGGGCATCCCCGAGCTCGGCACCCTCGAGACCGGCAAGGCCGCGACCATCATCATCACCACCGGCGACCCGCTGGAGATCACCAGTAACACCCGCCAGGCCTTCATCGACGGCCGCGAGATCGACCTCTCCAACAAGCAGACCATCCTCGCCGAGAAGTACCGCGAGAAGTACCGGCAGAAGAACGGCTCGAGCGAGACAAGAGCGTCGGGTGAGAAGTTCGCAGACGAGCGCTGAGTCTTACCGTCGCCCGAACTCCGAATCGACATCCCTTGCCCCGTGCAGCACCCGCACGATGCGCACGACGGCACGATCGACAGAGTAGAAGACCAGGTAGTTGGGGAACCCCCGGACCGGCAGCACGCGGACGATCCGGCCGCGGCGCCCGGTGAAGATGCGTGCGCGTCCCTTCCGGGGCATTTCCAGGATCCCCGTGAACGTCGCGTCTGCGGCGCGCAGAAATCGCTCGGCGAGTTCCGGGCTTTCGCCGTGCAGGTATTCGGCGGCGTCGTCGAGGTCCCGCCGGGCCACGATGGCGATCTCAAGCCGATGCATCGCTCAGGCGGACTTCTTCCTCTTCCCCTTTGAAAGCGATGCAAGCTTGCGGCGCCGCTCAGCCCACCACTTCTCATCCACCACTTCCGCCGGGCCCGTCAACCCCTCATCCAGAAGCGCGACCAGCGCCTCCTCCTTCGCCCGCTTCTGGTCCTGCCGCACCAGGTCCCGGAAGTACTCGCTGGTGTTCCCGTACCCGCCGCCCTCGACACGGGCTTTCACGAACCCGGCGAGCGCCGCGGGCATGGAGATGTTGATCGTCGTTGCCTTGGCCATGGGTCACCTCGGCCACAGCATACGCAACGCCGCCATTCTTGGCAATAGATGGCAAAGCCGGTCACCGCCGCCGGTCCACCCCCCGCGCTCCAATCGGCTCGGCCGCCGGTGGCTCCCCCGCCCGCCCCGCCGCCTCTCTCCGCGGCCGCGGCGACAGGCTCCGAACCATCCCCTCCACCACCTGCTCGCGGAAGCGGTCATCCCCCGGCGCCCCGCGCCGCCGCTTCGTCCCGGTCAGCGCCCGCAAGATCCCTCGTGCGTGTGCCATACGCGCACAGTACGGCTCACGCCCGAAGCGTGGACCCATGCGAGCCGCAACTACATTCATCCCCCCACCACCCCGCGCGCCGCCGCCGAAACCGGCTTTCCGCCCGGACACGCCTTAAAGGTCGGGGTGGGATTCGAACCCACGAAGCTTTCGCAACGGATTTGCAATCCGCCCCATTAGACCACTCTGGCACCCGACCAACACCCCGCCGCGGCCGTCCGCAAAGGGGGTATCAAGTATAGGGCCCGCTCCGGTCGAATACGATCCACACCATGCCAACCCCCCGGCCAACCCCCCGGCCCACCCACTGGTCCCGCCGCCTCGCCGCGCTCCTTCTGGCGGCAACGCTCCCGGCCGCGGCCCAGGACCTTCCGGCCCCCCCCCCGTCCGCCCCCCCCCCCCAACCCCCCCCCCCCCCCCCCCCCCCCCCCCCCCCCCGGGAGGGGGAAACGCCTTGGCGTCCGGCGAGAGGGATCTGACGCGCGGCAGCGTATGGCGGCAGGTGCTGGCCTATGCGATGCCGCTGGTGGCCAGCAGCCTGCTGCAGGCGCTGTACAGCATGGTGGACACGGTCATCGCAGGCCACTTTGCGGGCAGCGCGGCCATTTCAGCCATCAACAATTCGGGACAGATATTAAACATCCTTACTAAGATCGCCATCGGCATCACAACAGGCGGCAATATCATCATCGGCCAGTATTACGGCGCAAAAGAGCAAGGGCGGCTGGGCGAGGCGTCGGGCACGCTGCTCTCGCTTTCGCTGCTGCTTGGGGCGGCGACGGCTGTGGGCCTGTACGCGGGCGCATATCCGCTTCTGGGCCTGTTGGGCGCCCCGGCCATGGAGCAGTCTGTGGCGTATTTGCGCATCTGTGCGGTGGGCATGGTGTTCGTATTCGGTTACAACGCGCTTTCCGCCGTGCTGCGCGGCGTGGGCGATTCCCGCACGCCGCTGCTCATCATCGGCGTGGCTACGGTGGTGAACACCGTGCTGGACCTGTGGTTCGTGGCGGGGCTTGGCATGGGCACCGCGGGCGC
>JAEYVB010000015.1 GCA_023429345.1 Planctomycetota bacterium | reverse complement strand
CCGAGCAGCGCTCCACCGGCGAGCGCCTCGACCGCGTCCTGGTCCGCCTCAACATCATCACCCGCGAAGAGGTGCTCGCCGCCATCGGCGACCAGTTCCACATGCCGGTGATCGACCTCGAGAACATCATCGTCGAGCCCAAGGTCCTCGAGGCGCTCCCCGCCAAGCTCGTCTACAAGCAGAACTGCGTCCCCATTTCCAAGGCCGACGGCACGCTGACCGTCGCCACCAGCGACCCCTTCGAGCTCGCCGTCCTCGACGAGCTCCGCCTCCTCACCGGCTGCTCCATCGAGCTCGTCCTCGCCGATGAGGAGGACCTCCACAAGTTCATCCGCACCCACTACGGCGTCGGCGGCGACACCCTCGGCGAGATGGCCGCCAACGACCCCCTGAGCCTCGCGGCCGCCGTCGCCGGCGCCGACCAGGACGAGGTCGAGCAGGCCCAGGAAGCCTCCGTCATCCGCCTCGTCAACGACATCCTCGTCGAGGCCATCAAGGACCGCGCCACCGACGTGCACATCGAGCCCTACGAGCGCGAGCTCGCCGTCCGCTACCGCATCGACGGCGTCCTCCAGCGCGCCTCCGTCCCGCCCAGCATCAACCGCTTCGGCCCCGCGATCATCAGCCGCCTGAAGATCATGGCCAACCTGAACATCGCCGAGAAGCGCAAGCCCCAGGACGGCCGCATCAGCTTCCGCTTCCGCCAGCCCGGGGTCCCGCTCGACCAGTCCGGCGGCGAGTTCGACCTCCGCGTCAGCGTTATCCCCATGCTCTTCGGCGAGGGCGTGGTCCTCCGTGTGCTGAACAAGACCGCCGTGCTGATGGGCCTCGAAGACCTCGGCATGCCCGAGCGCATCCGCACGAACTGGGACCGCCTCATCGACCGCCCCCACGGCATCCTCCTGGTCACCGGCCCCACCGGCTCGGGTAAATCGACGACGCTCTACGCCTCCCTCAACCGCATCGTCTCCGACGAGATCAAGGCCATCACCGTCGAGGACCCCGTCGAGTACCACGTCCCCGGCGTCAACCAGATCCAGGTCAACCACAAGGTCGGCCTCGACTTCGCCTCCGGCCTCCGCTCCATCCTCCGCCACGACCCCGACGTCGTGATGATCGGCGAGATCCGCGACAAGGAGACGGCCGAGACCGCCATCCAGGCCTCCCTCACCGGCCACCTCGTCTTCTCGACGCTCCACACCAACGACGCCGCCGGCGCCACCACCCGCCTCCTCGACATGGGCGTCGAACCCTTCCTCGTCTCCTCCTCCGTTGAGGGCATCCTCGCCCAGCGCCTCGTCCGCCGCGTCTGCGCCGAGTGCGCCGCCCCTTACACCCCCGACCGCGCCGACCTCCCGGACGACTTCCCCCTCGACCCCGCCGCCACCCTGGTCCGGGGCGCCGGCTGCAAGAACTGCCGCAACACCGGCTACCGCGGGCGCATCGGCATCTACGAGCTCCTCCAGATCAACGACACCCTCCGCGACCTGATCATGCACCGCAAGTCCGCGCCCGAGGTCGCCGCGGCCGCCCGCAGCGCCGACCTCCTGGCCACCCTCCGCGAGGACGGCTACGCCAAGGCCCGCGCCGGCATGACCACCGTCGCCGAGATCATGCGCGCCCTCAGCGCCTGACCCATCACCAGCCGCCCACCCTCACACGCCGGTCCCCCTCCAGCACCAGCCCGTTCACGCCGAGCGACCGCAGCAGCGCCGCGCCGCGGTCTGCGCCCAGGACGCACACCGCCGTCGCCGCGGCGTCGGCGATCGCGCCGTCCTCCGCCACCACCACGCACGCCGTCCGGGTGGTGACGCCGATCCCTGTCCGCGGGTCGAGGATGTGGGAGTAGCGCACGCCGTCCACCTCCACGAACTGCGCCGCATCGCCCGAGGTCGACACCGCGCGGTTCACGAGGTCGATCGACCCCTCGCTCCCGCGCCCGAGGTCGATCCCGATCCGCCAGCCGTCCGCGCCCGGCGGAGCATCCCCGACCACGATGTCGCCCGCGAGCGCCACCAGGTGCGACCGGGCGCCGAGCGCCTGCAGGGTCCGCGAGGCCTCCCGCGCGGCGTAGCCCTTGCCGATCCCGCCGAGGTCAAGCCGCATTCCGGGCGCGGCGACCCGCGCCCTGGATTCGGAGGTGTGGAGTTCGAGCTTCTCCCAGCCGCTCACCGCGCGGGCCGCCGCCAGGGCTTCCGGCGATGGGAGACGGCCCTCCTGGCGGGCGGCGCGCCACTCGCGGCTCATCGCCCCGACGGTCACGTCGAAGGCCCCGTCGCCGAGGTCGGAGATGCGCCGGGCCAGGCGCAGCACCTCGGAGAGTTCGGGGCTCAGCTCGGTCCAGCGGCCCGCCGCGCGGGCGGGGAGGAGGGAGAGTTCGCTGTCCGGGCGGTAGTCGCTCAGGATGCGGTCGAGGTCTTCCATTCGGGCGAAGGCGGCCGCGGCGGCGGCCCGGGCGGGGGCCTCCCCGGGCGAATACACCACGACGCGGGCCTTCACGCCCATGACCAACTTAGTAAACTCGAAGCGTTCGAGGCCGGCCGGGTCCTTCGGCGGGCGGTTTCCGGCGCATCCGCCCAGCGTGAGAAGCATGATCAGAACCGCAAGAACCCGCATGGCTTGGAGCGTACCCCTGCTGATCGCGCTGTGCGCAGCGCCGGCGTCGGGGCAGGAAGCGTTCGAGCAGACGCTGCCGGGATCGACGGCGACCTTCAAGATGGTGGCCGTTCCGGCGGGGACGGTCGAGGTGGGGGAGGGCGACAGCGCGCGGCTGGTCGAGGTGAAGCCTTTCTATATCGCCACGACCGAGGTGACGTGGGACCTCTACGACCTGTTCGTCTTTGGCCTTTCGGAAGAGGACCCGGAGCTGACCGGCAAGGGCGCCGATGCGGTGACGCGCCCGAGCAAGCCGTACATCCCGCCGGACCGCGGGTTCGGGCACGCGGGGTACCCGGCGATCTCGATGACGTCCAAGGGGGCGGCGGACTTCTGCGCGTGGCTGAGCACGCGCACGGGGCGGGCGTACCGGCTGCCGACGGAGGCGGAGTGGGAGCACGCCTGCCGCGCGGGGAGCGCGGGGGCGTACACCTTTGGGGATGATGCGGCGCTGCTCGCCGAGCACGCGTGGTTCCGAGGGAGCGCGGGGGAGAAGACGCACCCGGTCGGGGGGAAGCGGCCCAACGCGTGGGGGCTCTTCGACATGCACGGGAACGTGGGGGAGTGGGTGGTGGGGGTGGATGGGAAGCCGGTGGTGTGCGGCGGCTCGTACCTGGACGCGGCGGGTGCGGTCACGGCCGATTCGCGGCAGCGGCAGAGCCCTGACTGGAACATGAGCGACCCGCAGTTTCCCAAGAGCCGGTGGTGGCTGGCGGACTGCACGCACGTGGGGTTCCGGGTGGTGTGCGAGATGGAAATGCCCAAGGCGAAGGGAGCGGACGATGGAGAGTGAAGGAAGAAAGGCACACGGCCAGGATGCCCGTGCTACGGACACGGGCAGGGGCGCCCGAGCCACGGGTGGGGTGTCGCGGCGTGGGTTTCTGAAAGCTTCGGCGCTGGCGGGGGCGGCGGTGGTGGTGCCGAGCACGCTCGCGCGGGGGGCCTCGTTCTGGGCGGGGCGGGATGGACTGAGGCTGGGGCTGATCGGGTGCGGGGACCGGGGGAGCGGGGCGGTGATCAACGCGATGGAGGCCGACCCCGCGGTGAGGCTGGTCGCGATGGGGGACCTGTTCCCCGATCGGCTGGCGACCTCGCTCCGGAACCTCTCGCGGCACGAAAGGTTCGGGGCGGGGATCGATGCCTCGACGATCGAGCGGTTCACGGGCTTCGACGCGTACGAGAAGGTGCTCTCGACCGAGTGCGATGTGGTGATCCTGGCCACGCCGCCGCACTTCCGGCCGATCCATTTCGCGGCGGCGGTGAACGCGGGGAAGCACGTCTTCATGGAAAAGCCGGTGGCGGTGGACCCGTGGGGCGTGCGGACGGTGCTGGCGGCCGCGGCCGTGGCGGATGAGAAGAAGCTGAGCGTGGCGGCGGGGACGCAGCGGCGGCACGACCCGAAGTACCGGGAGTTGATGGCGCGGATCCGGGAGGGGGCGCTGGGCGGGGCGGTGTCGGGC
>JAEYVB010000429.1 GCA_023429345.1 Planctomycetota bacterium | reverse complement strand
AGATAAAGGAGGCCGCGGACCTCGACCGCATCGGGACCCTGGGCTTCCGCGGCGAGGCCCTGGCCTCGATCGCCAGCGTCTCGCGGCTGAGCATCCGCTCCCGCACGCGCGAGGATGCGGGCGGGGGGGGGGCCTCACTGATCGAGGCCGAGGGGGAGACGGTGGGGGAGGTCCGCCCCGCGGCCGGGCCCGTCGGCACCTGCCTCACCGTCCGCAACCTCTTCTTCAACACCCCGGCGCGGCGGAAGTTCCTCCGCACGCCGCAGACCGAGCAGACGCGCTGCATCGACGCCCTCCGCGACCTGGCCATGGCCAACCCGGCGGTGGCGTTCACGGCGGCCTGCGACGGGAGGACCGTCCTCGACCTGCCCCCGGGCCAGTCGCCGCGGGAGCGGGCGGTCGCGGTGCTGGGCCGGGAGCTGGCGGGGCAGGTGCTGGAGGTGCACGCGGACACGTTCGACGACACCCGCGGCATCGCCCTCTGGGGCCTCGCCGGGCTGCCGACCATCGCCCGAGCCACCAACCAGGCCCAGCACGTGTTCCTCAACGGCCGCGTGATCCGCGACAAGAGCATCCAGCACGCCATCAAGGAGGCCTACCGCGGGCTGATCGAGCCCGGCCGCCACCCGACCTGCGTGCTGATGCTGGAGATGAACGCCGGCGCGGTCGTTGTCAACGTCCACCCCGCCAAGACCGAGGTCCGCTTCCGCGATTCGGGGCTGGTGCACTCGGTGGTGCTGCGCTCGCTGCGCGAGGCCCTCCGCCGCGCCGACCTGACCCCGACCTTCGCGAGCGCCTTCCCGCGCCCGGGGGGGGGAGGGGGGGCGATGCACCCGCGCCCGGGCGGTCCGCAGGAGATCCTCCCCCCCGTGCAGGTGGCCGGTCCGGGCATCTCGTCGTTTGTTGACTACTTCAAGCGCCAGGGCCCGGGGGATTCTGGATCGCGGATTTTGGATTGTGGATCTGGGCAGGAGAGCGGCGCTGCTGACGTGATCGCCGCGATCAACGTGCAGACCGACGATCCGAAATCCAAAATCCAAAATCCGCAGTCGGAAATCCCCCTCCCCACCCCCGCCTCCCGCATCCTCCAGGTGCACAACAGCTACCTGATCACGCAGGATGAGCAGGGGGTGCTCATCGTCGACCAGCACGCGCTGCACGAGCGGGTGATGTTCGAGGTGCTGCTCGACCGCATCCGCACCGCGCCCCTCGAGTCCCAGCACCTGCTCACCCCCGCGGTGGTCGAGGCGACCGAGGCCCAGATCGAGCGCCTGCCCGAGCTCGCCCCGCTCCTCGCCACGATCGGCGTCGAGGCCGGCCCCATCGGCCCGCGGGCGGTCGGGGTGCGGGCCTTCCCCACCTTCCTCTTCGACCGCGGCGTCGACCCCGTGGAGTTCATGACCGAGCTGCTGGAGAAGGCCGAGGGCGACGGGTTCACGCGGTCGGCCGACGGGGGCGGCGAGCAGGCCCTGCACGAGGTGCTGGACATGATGGCCTGCAAGGCCGCCGTCAAGGCCGGCGACCGCATGAGCGACCAGGAGCTCGGCGAACTCGTCCGCCTCCGCGATGCGGTGGAGCGCTCCAGCAACTGCCCCCACGGCCGGCCGACCAGCGTGCGGCTGACCATCCGGGAACTCGAGAAGCTGTTCCGTCGGACGTGAGCGCGGCCGTGGCGCAGACCCCGAAGGGTGTGCGCATCGGGCGGAAGCGCGATGCCACGAGAAAGGCCCGAGCCAGACGGCCCGGGCCTTCCAAGTCCAACGAAGCCTCGGCGGCTTACTGCTTCTGCTTGCCGTACTTGACGCCGCAGCCGTACGCCTTGGTCTCGGGCGTGCTGACCGTCTCGCCGGCCAGGACCTGCGTCAGGGCCTTGTCGACGTAGTTCACATCGCCGATCTTGTTGCCCGAGCCGTTGTCGATCGCCCCGGCGTACACCAGCGTGCCCGCCTTGTCGATCACGAACATGTGCGGGGTGGTCTTGGCCCCGAAGCTCTTGCCGACGCTCCCGCTCTCGTCGAGCAGGATCGGGTAGCCGATGTTCCACTCGGTCTTGGCCTCGGCGTTCACTTCCTTGCCGTGGCCCTGCATCCCCGGCGCGCCGGAGTTGACCGCCAGCCAGACCACATCCTCCTTGGCGAACTTGGCCTGCGTGTCCTTCATCGTGCCGGCCTTGTGGTGCATGACGACGACCGGGCAGCCCGGGTTGAACCACTCCAGCACCACCACCTTGCCCTTGAGGTCGGCCAGGGTGTGCGTCTTCCCCTCGAGGTCGGTGAGGCTGAACGCCGGGGCCGGCTCGCCGATCTTGGCCGCGGCCTTCTTGCCGTCCTGCTTGTGCTCCTTCTGGTCCTTGCCGCCGCGCTCCTTCTGCGGCTGGTCGGACATGCGGCCGCCCTGCGCCTGGGCCGCCGGGGCGGTGAGGCCCACCAGGGCCATGCCGCCGACCAGGGCCAGGATGTTCCGCTTCGTCACGCTCATCATGCGTCGTTCTCCTTGAGTCCGTCTCGTCACAGCGCCCCGGCATCGGCCGGGCCGCAAGAGCTCGCGCTATCGCTGCTTCATCGTGCGCCCGGCATCCGCAGGGGTGTCGCGGTCTCGGAGATGGGCAGGTCGATCATGAAGAACCGCCCCTCCCCCCCTTTCCCCTTCGGGTCCTTGCGGACCTCCAGCACCCCCTTCAGCCGCGGCCCGGGGCTGAAGTCGGCCAGCTCCAGCTTCAGCGTCCCCTTGTCGCTCTCGCCGTCGCGGAGCGGGTTCTCTAGCTTGACACAGTCCTCGGCGGGGTAGAAGGCCATGTACCGCGCCCCCTTGCCCTCGAACACGTACGCATCGCCCGTGAGGATGTAGCTCACGGGGGGGTTCTCGTCCGGCAGGGGCACGGGGATCCGCTCGCGGGCCTTGGCAAAGAGCGGGGCCTCCCCCGACGGTTTCCCGGCCCGCTCCCCCCCGACCGGCACGGTGAGCTTCAGGGATGCATCCCCCGGCAGGCACGCTTCCTTGCAGACCAGCCAGTTCGCGCTGCCGGTAAAGGTGGCCTCGCCCTTGGCCCCGATCGGCACCTCGACGGGGATGATCAGGGTGACCTTCCCCTCGTATATATGGTCCAGCAGGTCCCCCGGGGCGATGTACCGCTTGGGCGCGGGCCACTGGATCGCGCCGATCTCGTACCCCTCGGGGGCCCCGAGCTCAATCGTGATCGGGAAGCCGGTGTCGTTATTCCCGTTCCAGTAGGTGTGCCACTCGGGATCGATCTCGAAGGCGACTCCCAGGTAGTTGGTCTGCCCCGGCACCAGGGCGGCGAACTCGGCAACCAGCCGGGCCGTGGCGTGGCCCTCGCCGGGCTGGGCGGTGGCCGCGGGGGCGGCTGCCCCGGCGACGACAATGGCGGCCAGACCGAAAAACCACGCCGTTGACTGCATGAGGTCCCCTCTGGTGAGCCCGGAACGGTAGGGCCCCAGGCACAACGGATGCGCGGGCGGGTATATTCCGCCGCATGCACGGATCTTGGCGGTTTTGGGCGTTTGGGGCGGTCCTGGCGGGGCTGGGCCTGCTTTTCGGCCTCATGTCCGGGTGTGAACGCACTACACGGGACACGGATATCCGGCTTATCTCCGTCTCCGAGGTCAAGCACCTGGTGGACCAGCGCGACCGCGGGAATGCGGACGCCGTTATCCTCATCGACCCGCGGCCGCGGAAGTACTTCGACCAGGCCCGTCTCCCGGGCGCCCGCCACCTGATCCTGCCCGATGTCCCGGTGCGGGGGACGACCGACCCCTCGGTCTCACGCTACGGCACCATCGTGGTGTACGGGGATGACCCGGCGAGCGCCATCGCCCGGGGGATGACCAAAAGGATGATGCAGGTGGGGTACCGGGGCGTCCGGCTCTTTGCCGGGGGCGTGAAGGAGTGGACCGACCGCGGGTACCCGACGCAAGGGACCGGCATCCCCGCCGAGGCCCCGCCGGAAGCGCCGGTGGATGAACAGGCACCCGCCCCGGCAGCACCCGACCCGGCTACACCGCCCGTGTAGCCCGCGCTTCCTCGAGCCCCTTGCGCTCGTCCACCAGCCCCATCAGCGCCAGCCCGACGCCGAAGAAGACGACCAGCAGGAAGAGCCCCGCGGCCGCGCTGACGTGGGCCCGCACCTGGCTGAAGGCGACCACGCCGACGACGCCGCCGAGGCGGTAGACCATCCCCCAGAGGCCGAAGAACTCCGCGGATTTATCGCCGGGGGTGAAGACGCCGACCAGCGCGCGGCTGGAGGTGCCGATGCCGCCCAGGCCGATGCCGATGCCGGCGGAGATGAACCAGAAGGCCAGGGGCGCCCCGCGGGTGGCGCCGGCGGAGGGCGCGGGGGAGAGCAGTTCCATCACCGCCAGCGCCAGCGTGCTGAGCACCCAGACGGAGAGGAAGATGCGGATGGTCCGCTTGTGGCCGAGTCGGTCCTGGTAGCGGGCGGCGAAGACCGCGCCGATGCCGGCGGTGATGGACATGACGACGGCCAGCAGCGTGAGCTGGCGGATATCGAAGCCAAAGCTCTTGCCAATGAGCCCGGCGAAGAAGACGACGGCCAGCGTGCCCATGGAGTAGATGAAGAAGACGGAGAGGAACCGCATCAGCTGCCGGTAGCGTCCCGCCTCGCGGAGCGTGCCGGCGAGCTGGCGGAAGCCCAGCAGGATGACCGAGCCCTTCTCACCGCCGCGGGCCGCGGGGAGCTCCTCGCGGAGCAGGAACACCGCCGGCAGCATGCCCAGCAGGAACCACACGCCCGCGCCGACGAAGATCCAGCGCCAGTGCCGCGGCTCGGTGATGTTGAGCCCGAAGAGCACGAGCGCTGTGAGCGCCAGCAGGATGAGCGCGCCGAGATAGCTCATGCTCCAGCCGAGCGCCGAGATCCGCCCCATGGTCGCCGGCGTCGCGAGCTGCGGCAGGAACGAGCCCAGGAAGTTCTCGCCGATGCCGACCAGGAACGCCGCGGCCATGTAGACGATCGTCGCGTAGGTGAGCATCCCCGGCCCGGCGCCCGCCAGCATGGCGGTGAGGATGACGGCCCCGAAGCCGGTGAAGAGGAGGAACTCGCGGCGCAGGCCGCGGGCATCGCCGATGGCGCCGAGGATGGGCGAGGCGATCAGGATGAGCACCATCTGCGCCGCGCTCATCAGCCCCCACGCCGATTCGCCGCGCGGCGCTTTGGCGCCCTCGGGGATATCCGGGGCGACGAAGACCGCGAGGTAGATGCCAAAGAGCAGCGTGTTGACCAGGAGCTGGAAAGACTGGTTGGCCAGGTCGTACATCCCCCAGGCCCAGACCTGGCGGGGGCGGGGGAGGCCACGGAATGGGTTGAGGGACTTGATGAGGGCGGCTCCCGGGCTCAGGGGCGTGGGTGTGGGGGCGAAGCGTATAGAAGGATCGGCCGGAGCGCCCGCCCGCGGCCA
>JAEYVB010000416.1 GCA_023429345.1 Planctomycetota bacterium | reverse complement strand
CTCCGAGGCCGTGGCCGCCCGACTGATCGCGCTGAAGCGGAGCATCGGGCCCATCTACATCATCAAGGAGGGGTACCCGGGCTGGACGGGCGCCGGGTATCCGACGGTCCCGGGCCCCGAGGTAGGCTTCGAATGAGCCGCGAACCTCGAGTGGGGATCCTTGGTTCCGGCATCCTGCTGGCCCTCCGGCTGGCGCTGGGCGGGCTCTTCGTGCTCGCGGCATACCAGAAGCTCTTCTCCGGGCCCTTCGCCTCGCAGACGTTCTCCGAGTCGATCCGCGCGTTCCGCGTCGTCGAGGATGTGGAGCTGGTGCGGCTGGCCACCTTCATGATCCCCTGGGTCGAGCTCTTCGCCGGGCTGGCCCTGATCCTGGGGCTGTGGACCCGGGCCGCGGCCATGGTCATCGGTCTTCTGCTGAGCGTCTTCATCTCCGGGATCGTCTCGGTCGAACTCCGCGGGCTGGTGGCGGACTGCTCCTGTTTCGGGAAATACAAGCTGCTCTGCGGGAACGAGGCCATCCCATTGTTCAAGGGCACCAAGCCGGTGGGGTGGTGCAAGGTGGGGGAGGATGCGGCCATGGCCCTGATGGCCGCGGCCTTGTGGGCCCACGGCGGGGGGATCGTGGCCCTGGACCGGCTCTGCGGCGGGCGCAAGGCCCGCACATCTCGACCCAAAGACTGACCGGGCCTACAGTTGAGGCCCCCCGTCGTCCGCCGTCGCGGACCACCTAGACCAGGACGGAGTTTCCATGAGCAAGATGAATCGTTTCACAACGCCCGGCACGAAGATCAAGGCGACCAAGGAGTCCGGCACCGGCAAGGTGTACGTGGACTGGAAGGATGTCGAGAACCTTCGCCGGATGATGAGCCCCAACGGCAAGATCTACGGGCGCAAGCGTCTGAGCAGCACGGCCGCGGAGCAGCGGATGATCGCCCAGGCGGTCAAGCGGGCCCGCTTCATGGGCCTGCTGCCCTACACGTCCGCGACGCTGTAAGATACAACCCAAGCGATCAAGCGCCGGCCTGCATCGCGGGCCGGTGTCATTTTTGGCCGGTGTCGGATCCGGCCGGGGTGGTTTCTGGAGGGCCGCGGCATGTCTATCAAGGCCTCGTTGAGCGCGGAGTCGGCTCGTGATTACGGCACGGTCGTCTCCCAGGTGAAACCCGGGAGCGACCGCGAGGCGACGATGCGGATGGTCGTCGATGCGCTCTGGGAAGCAATGAAGGACCGCGGCGTGTCGTGGCTCGGGTTTTATACGAAGCCGGCCGGCGCGGAGGAGATGATCCTCGGCCCCCGCCGCGACAAGCCCGCGTGCTCGCCCCTGGGCCTGCACGGGATCTGCGGCCAGAGCTTCACCGCCCGGAGGCCGATCATCGTGGATGACTCGGCGGCGCTCAGCACGGGCAACTACATCGCCTGCGACCCGCGCGACCGCGCCGAGGTGGTGATCCCGCTCTTCGAAGCGGACGGCTCGTGCTGGGGGGTGCTCGACGTTGACAGCCACGAGCCGGGCGTATTCGGCCAGAACGATGTCGTCGGGCTCCGCCGGGTGGTCGAGCGGGTCGGCCTCAGCGTGCCGCAGAACCCGCCGGCGATGACCCTCCGGATGTGAGTTCGGCTCAAAAAACGGTCGGGCCCGCGCCCGTGGTGACAGGCGGCGGGCCCAACTTCCCCCTCAGTCTCGCGCCCGATCAGTCGATCGGGATATCGTCGCGGCCGCGGCGCTGCTCGCGGTTGGTGCGGGTCTGATCCCGGTCGCGCCGCGCGAAGTCCTTGTCCTGCGTCTGCTCGCGGGTGGCCCGCTGCTCGTTCTGCCGCCGGTCCATGCGCTGCCCCGTGTCCTGGGGGTGCTTGTCCTGGTTTCTCTTGTTCTTCATGGAATGCACTCCCGTTTCCGTTCTCCCTAATAAGACGCTCCAGCGCTGAAATGCCCTTGAGAAACAAGTGAAGCGGGCATCACCGGATGCGCGACAATGTTGTTAGGCCAGGTCGAAGACCAGGACCTCGGCGCCCTCTCCGGTGCTCAGCCGGATTGTCGAGGCGTCGTGCAGGGCGGCGCCGTCGCCGGTCTCGAGCGTTTGCCCGTCGAGTTCAACGCGGCCGCGGGCCACCTGGACCCAGCCGTGCCCGTGCCGGAGCCGGATCTCGCGCGACGCGCCGGGTTCGAGCCGGCCGGCAAAGAGGCGCGCATCCGCGTGGATGCGCATGGAACCATCCTCGCCATCCGACGAAGCGACGAGCGCGAGCCCGCCATCGCCCGGCAGTTGCCGCTGCTCGTACTCGGGCGCGACATCCCGCTTGTTCGGCTCGATCCAGATCTGGAGGAGGTGCACGGGATCCGTGGCGGAAGCGTTGGCCTCGCTATGGAGGATGCCGCTCCCCGCGGACATCCGCTGCACCTCGCCTGGGCGGATGGTGCCGGCGTTGCCGGTGCTGTCCTTGTGGGCGAGCGCCCCCTCCAGGATGTAGGTGATGATCTCCATGTTGTCGTGCGGGTGGGTGGCGAAGCCGCGGCCGTGGCGGACGACATCCTCGTTGATCACGCGCAGGGCCCTGAAGCCCATGCGGGCGGGGTCGTAGTAGCCCCCGAAGCTGAACGTGTGGTACGTGTCGAGCCACCCGTGGTCAAAGTGACCGCGGTCGCCGGCGCGGCGGATGTCGATCGTGGAGGTGTTCATGCGGGTCCTTTCGTGCGTGAGGTGTGGATGCTGCCCTAGCCGCGGCGTTTGAGGAGCAGCGCATCGAGCGAGAAGCGGCCGGCCCCGGCGAGGAGGATGGCGATGAGCATCATCCCCACGACCAGGGCGTGCTCGCCGTTGCCCTGGCCGACGAGCTTGGCGCCGTGCGCCAGGAAGAAAGCCACCCCCATGGTGAAGATGAAGGGCAGCGTCGCGAGCCGCGTGAGGAGCCCGAGGATCAGCAGGATGCCGCCGCCAAGCTCCGCGCCGACGGCGAGCCACGCCGACACCTCCGGCATCGGGACGCCCTTGGGGAGGTTCTGGGCGAAGGTGTCCACGCCGCGCTGGATCTTCTGCGAGCCGTGCAGCACGCCGACGTAGCCGGCGGTGAGCCGCAGGAGCAGGAGCCCGGCGTCGAGCAGTCGGGCTTGGAGAGGGGCGCTGATCATGGGTGTGCTCCGAAAATGTGTTTCAACAGGCATCAACTGGCCAACGGGGCCTCCCGCCGCGGGTCTCGAGGTCAGGTCGCTTCTTCCGGGTGGCGGGCTTTCACCAGCAGCCGGCTGAGCTCGGTGAGCTCGGCCCGCGTCATATGCCCGAGCTGGGCGCTGTGCAGCTCCAGCAGGGGTTTATCAAGCCTGGTCAGCAGGTCGAGGCCCTTCCGCGTGATGCTGATGAGCACCACGCGGCGGTCCTCGCTGGTGCGGGACCGCTTCACGAGCCCGGACTTCTCGAGCCGGTCGAGCAGCCGCGTCGTGTCCGGCACCTGGGCGATCAGCCGCTCGCCGATGAGCTGGCAGGGGACCGCCTCGCGGCCGCCACTCATCTCGCCGCGCAGGATCCGCAGGATGTTGTACGTGGCCTCGCTGAGCCCGTG
>JAEYVB010000076.1 GCA_023429345.1 Planctomycetota bacterium | reverse complement strand
GCCCACCCGGGGGGGGTGGGGCGCAGAATGGGGGGGGGGGGTGGGGGCGGCGAGGCCGGGGACCGCACGACCCCGCACATCCTCGTGATGACCGCCACGCCCATCCCCCGCACCATGGCCATCTCGCTCTTCGGCGACCTCGACATCTCCACCATCGCCGGCCTCCCCCCCGGGCGGCAGACCGTCGCCACCCGCGTCGTCGGGCCCGACAAGCGCCCGGAGGTCTACGCCTGGGTCCGCCAGCGCCTGGATGCCGGCGAGCAGGCCTACTTCGTCGTCCCCGCCATCGAACGCGCCGAGGAATCCGAACTGGGCGGCGGGGGCGACAGCACCGACGTCCGCACCCTCCTCCAGCACCTCGAAGCAAACGAGCTCGCCGGAAAGCGCATCGCCGCCCTCCACGGCCGCCTCAAGGGCACCACCCGCGAGCACATCATGGAGCGCTTCCGCCTCCGCCTCATCGACGCCCTCATCGCCACCACCGTCATCGAGGTCGGCGTCGATGTGCCCAACGCCACCGTCATGGTCGTCGAGAACGCCGACCGCTTCGGCCTCGCCCAGCTCCACCAGCTCCGCGGGCGCGTCGGGCGCGGCGAGAAGAAGTCCTACTGCATCCTCATCGGCGAGGCCGTCACGCCCGACGCCGCCCAGCGCCTCGAGACCATGGCCAGAACCTCCGACGGCTTCGTCCTCGCCGAGAAGGATTTCGAGCTCCGCGGCCCCGGCGAGATGTTCGGCACGCGCCAGTCCGGCCTCCCGCCCTTCAAGGTCGCCGACCTCTCCCGCGACATGGACCTTCTGAAACTCGCCCGCCGCGACGCCGCGGCCTGGATCGCCGAATCCCCCGGCCTCGACCGCCCCCACGAGGCCCTCATCAACCGCCGCCTCCGCAAGGCCTACGGGCAGTGGCTGGGGCTGGGAGATGTGGGCTGAAGCCGAAGGTAGCATCGGGCTTCCGCCCGGTGCGCACCGCCCGGAAGGGCGGTGCCACTAGCATTGCCCCATGCCCGTCAACCAGCCCCTGGCCCAGCTCTTCCTCGAGATGTCCCAGATGATGGACCTGCTCGGGCTCGACTCCTTCCGCGCCAGCGCCCACGCCCGCGCCGCCCGCAGCATCGCCTCGCTCTCCTTCGACCTCGAGCCCGTCGCGGGCGACCGCAAAAAGCTCCTCGCCATCGAGGGCATCGGCCCCAAGATCGCCGACAAGATCGTCGAGTACTGCTCCACCGGCAAGATCGCCGAGCACGAGGAGCTCCGCGCCCAGGTGCCCCCCGGCGTCTCCGACTTCCTCCGCCTCCAGGGCCTCGGCCCCAAGACCGCCCGCGCTATCTGGCAGACCACCGGCGCTGCCAGCCTCGACGACCTCGCCCGCGTCATCGCCGACGGCTCCATCCTCCAGGTGCCGCGCCTGGGCGCCAAGGCCGTCGAGAAGATCAAGGCCTCCCTCGAAGACTGCCGCAAGCCCCAGCACGACCGCCCCTGGATCGGCCGCGCCATGCCCCTCGCCGAGTCCATCGTCGAGGCCATGCTCAAGGTCCCCGGCGTCCAGCGCGCCGCCTTCGCGGGCTCCCTCCGCCGCGGCCGCGAGACCGTCGGCGACCTCGACATCCTCGTCGCCACGACCGACCCGGCCGGCGCCGCCGCCGCCTTCCGCTCCATGCCACAGGTGGAAAGCGTGCTGAGCGCGGGGGACACCCGCTCCTCGGTGATGCTCGGCATCGCCGCGACCTTCGCCCGGCGCGGCGGCCCCAGCATCCCCTCCGTGCAGTGCGATCTGAAGGTCGTCCCGCTGGAGAGCTGGGGCGCCGCCATGATGTACTTCACCGGCAGCAAGGACCACAACATCCGCCTCCGCGAGCGGGCCCTGAAGCGCGGCCTCACCCTCAACGAGTACGGCCTGTTCCCCGAGGACAAGGAGAAGACGCCGCCCCACCAGCGCGGCATCAGGCCCGTTGCCGCCGCCACCGAGGAGAAGGTCTACGCGGCCCTGGGCCTCCCCTGGATCCCCCCCGAGATCCGCGAGGACCACGGCGAGCTCGACCTCGCCGAGACGCCCCGCCTCATCGAGCTCGCCGACATCCGGGCCGAGCTCCACGCCCACACCACCACCTCCGATGGCTCGATGGAGATCGTCGAGCTCGCCGAGCGCGCCAAGGCCCGCGGCTTCCACACCATCGCCGTCACCGACCACTCCCAGAGCTCCGCCTTCGCCGGGGGCCTCAAGCCCGACGCCCTCCTCGAGCACGCCGAGCGCGTGCGCGAAGCCAACGCCAAGGTCAAGGGCATCACCATCCTCGCCGGCTCCGAGGTCGACATCCACGCCGACGGCTCGCTCGACTACGACGACGACATACTCCGCCGGCTCGACGTCGTCGTCGCCTCCCCCCACGCCGCCCTCACCCAGGACCCCGAGGCCGCCACCCGCCGCCTCCTCCGGGCCGTCTCAAACCCCTTCGTCCACATCCTCGGCCACCCCACCGGCCGCCTCATCAACCGCCGCCCCGGCCTCTCCCCCGATATCGCCGCCCTCGTGGCCGCGGCCAGGGAGCACCACGTCGCCCTGGAGATCAACGCCCACTGGCACCGCCTGGACCTGCGCGACACGCACGTGCGGGCCGCGGTGGAGGCCGGCTGCCTCATCGCGATCGACTGCGATGTCCACGGCGAGGACGACTTCGACAACCTCCGCTACGGCGTGCTGACCGCGCGGCGGGGCTGGCTGCGGGCCGAGAACTGCATCAACACATGGGATGCGGCGAAGCTGCACGGATGGCTGGCGCAGAAAAAAACCGTCTAGCCACATCGGCCAGACGGCTGGTTCAATCCATCCATGTTCACTGGGGAGCAGCCGGCGGGCCTCGCTGCGGCCGCTGTTCCGGCGGCACCTCCGGAATCGACGGCTGCGGAGCCTGCATCCCTTCGGTGATCTGGGCGGCGCGGTTCTCCACCTCCGCGGGCACCGGCTCGCCGCCGCCGCCGCGGAAAAACCCGAAGTAGAGCGCCAGGAGCAGGATGACGGCCGCGACGCCGCCGTAGATGGCGGCCTTGGTCTTGTCTTCGGGGATCAGGTTCATCGGATGTCGAGCCCTCGGATGCCCTTGCGGGTGGCCCAGAAGTAGGCCGGGTACGCGGGGTTGATCTGGAACTGGAAGTCGCTTTGCTGGGGATCGACGGAGCCGCCGAGCTCGAAGAAGTACCGCAGTTCAGCCGCCCCGGGGTTCCAGACGCCGGCGGGCTGGAGCAGTTCCGAGTTGGTGGTGGAGAGTCCCGCGTTGGTGCTGGTCGCGGCGATGATGTTCGGCATGATCACCATGCGGGCGCTGCTGTCGCAGAGGGCGACGTTCACCTTGCTCTTGGGGCTGTTCCACGAGGGCGTCTTGCCCTGGCCGCGGGGCTGGTAGAAGTCGGCCCGCTCGAGCAGCAGGACCTTCTTGTTGGGCATGACGATGTCGGACTGGCGGTTGCGGGCGATGAGGAAGTTGTTTCCGACGGTCGCCGCGGCACGCGTCGGCGTGGGCAGGCTGAAACGGGTGGCCTGCTGCCAGAAGACCGGCGGGTACCAGTAGGAGACCGGGAAGATCCAGTTCATGTTCGTCTGGGCGTTGGAGCTGGTGGTCTCGCGGAGCATGCGGAGCAGGGCCCGGTCGGCCGGGGCGAAGCCTGACTTCATGCGGGAGATATCCGGCGTGTCGCCGTAGAGCATGTGGGAGAGCCAGTGGTAGCTGAAGGTCTCGGTCTGCTGGTTGCTCTGGAGTCCGGTGCCGTAATCCCAGACCGGCGAGTTCGTGACGCGCTCGTTCACCAGGACCTGGCACGTCTCGTTGGCCGCCGTGCCCACGCGGTTGGTCGTCGCGAAGGGGTTGAGCACATCGTCCTTGCGGTCGGTGGCGTAGAACCCCATGTAGACGGTGTTGGAGTGGAGGTTGGACAGGCTCACCGTCCGCTGACCCTCGATCCGCGCCTGCCCCAGCGCCGGCAGCAGGATGCTGATCAGCAGAGCGATGATCGCGATCACCACCAAGAGCTCGATGAGTGTGAAGGCTCCGCGCTTCCGCATGGCTTGACTCCCGCTTAGACGATCCACGGTCAAACTTCGACGCCAGAACGGCATCGGCCGGCCGGAGGCACACACGGCCCGCAGAAACAGTCTACAGCCTACTTGCGTCCCGGGGAAGCGACTATCCGCCTCATGCCGTTCGAACGACAAAAAACGCCCGACCATTCGGGCGAAGCCTTGCCAAACGTTTCCCGTACGATGAAGGTCAATGGCAACCCACGGCATACGCCTGCAGAAACGCCGTATAGTCCGCCACATCGAGGTTGCCACTCCCGTCAATGTCAGCGACCGGATCAGCCGCCGAAAACGACTGCAGGTAGGCAGTGAAGTCCGCCGTGTTGAGCACCGGCGACGTCGTGCTGCAATCCCAGTTGGCGTTGCACGGGAGCGAGTTGAAAATCTGAAGGTCGGCAGTGTCAGTGTCGCCGTCAAGGTCGAGGTCGGCCTGCGGGAGGTAGGATGCGTTCATAAAGACGGTGCCGATCAAGTTGTAGAGAATCGCGCGATCCTCATA
>JAEYVB010000347.1 GCA_023429345.1 Planctomycetota bacterium | reverse complement strand
AACGCCGCGTGGGTCGTCGATAGCGTAGCCGAGCCGGGGCCGGCGGGGTTCACCACCTGGTGGCCGGGGATCGACTGAGCAGGATCCCCCGCCCAGTTCCCGACCAGGTCCAGCGTCCATGTGGTCTCCCGCGCGTCACCGGCAAGCAGCAGATTCCGCGATCAGATGGCCCTAGACATAAAGGATCATCCCGCCCAGGTCCTTGCTGGCGTGAGACCGTCCGTCGATTCCGAAGGAAAGCGAGATATCATCTGCCCGATGTCCTGATTATGTACAGATTAGGGTTGGATCCATGCGGCATCCTACGCAAATCCATTGCTCTCTCCAGCACCGGCGTTGGGTGCAGTTCTACTGGCGGCAAATCGTTCCACGGAACGCTCTCTTTCATTGCCCGGCTGATGAAGAACTGACAATACGTTTCAAATTGGATTGCTTGCCTTGCACCGATTTCGCTCTCGACCAGATAGCTCTCCGCCGGAACGCCACCATCAGTGCCGGGGTATGCTAAACTGATCCAGTCGCATTGCGGACACCAGTTGAACTTGGCGTCATCGTATCCATGAACGATAGGGCTGTACTCCCGCATGGTGACGCAGGACACATACTCGTCCAGCACCGCCAGACGACCTCTTTTCCGTACATAGACGGCACCGACATTTGCGCCTTGAAGGTGCGGCCGCAAATACTCAAACAAGGTACGGTGTACCACTTCCGCGAACCAAGTAGGCTGAACAATCCCGTCGGGCCGGCGCGTAAGGACCACGTCAACACTCTCGCTACCGTTCGGCTTCAAACAGAGAGTACAGACGGAGCGTTTGGACGCGACATCTTCTGCCCATGCCCTGTCTTGGAGGTCTTCTAACTCCGCGCCGCTGCCGATATGGAAAACGTTCATCTGCGGCCTCTCTGCACTCGAACCGGCTGAAAATGCTTGTGGCTGTTGATCCTCTCGATCATGCGGTCGACAAGCTTGCGATCACCCGTTACATTGGGATACTGACGATCGAACCGTCTCGCGGATCATAACAACGCTGCTTCGACCTTTCTCATATTCTCGGGTAAGAACCTTCATCCAAGGCCGTGTCGAGAACAGGTATCTCCTTAATCGTCAGGTCGGGAAACTCCCGAATAGGCAGTGCCATGGCCATTTCTTGGCTAAGGTAAAGCCATCCGTTTATATCGAAGAAGAGCTTGCGACCCTCAACTTCCGCCTCCACAAAGTGCTCCGGCGGATGCCAGCTCGTCGGGATAAGTCGGCGACACGCGTCGCACCTGCGGTAGGTCGTGTTCCGGCCTCGGTGGACCATTACGGTGTCGCGGCGCGGCACGTAGTATGTGACGTATTGTGCAAACTCGTTGCCCGTGGCGTCGGTCGCCAAGCCCGTAACCAGGCGAACGCCGGCCTCCGCCAGCCAGGCCGCCAAGCCTCGCTTCATCAAAGGGACGCCTCGGAAAACGCCGACCATCGTCGCGTGCGGACGACCGACTACTACGACATCAATAGGGCGTGGCTCGTGGCTGACCGATACCGCGCTGCAGCCGGTGCAGGTCACACTCCGTCCGACCCGACGCACCCATGCTCGGTCGGCGTCGAGCACTTCATCGCGCTTGGAAACGATGTGATAGTAACGTGGGACAGGCGTCGCTGGTCTTGTGGCGGGTTTCATCTTCTTCGCAGCTCGCCGACCGTCGTTACAGGAAAACGAAAATCGATGAAGAGGCCACGCGGATCGGAGTCCGTGGTCGTCGGGTTCCCGGCGCCGGTCTGCATCGTGATCGAGTCGATGCTGTTGTCAAAGAACGCCGCGTGGGTCGTCGATAGCGTAGCCGAGCCGGGGCCGGTCACGCCCGACGGCCGGTTGCAGCCGCGGCAGGCCCGGTAGCTTTCGGTGGACCGGTACCCCGGGCGGGTGTGGAACGGGGCGGCTTCCCGGGTCGCGCCCGGCTGAGCTTTCGGCCCTTCCCGGCTACACTTGGCCTAGTGACCGCAGAGCCGTTCCCAATCGAAACTGTCGCTTCCGGGCCGGGTGCCGGGTCCGTTGTTGTCAGGCTTGGGCAGGGTGAGGGGGCGGCCAAGGCCGTGGTGGTTCTCGACCACGACCTCCTCCGCCGCCTCGAGGCCACGCTCGCCACCCTGCCGCGGGATGCGGCCGGCCTCGTCCTGGCCTCCGCCAGCGAGCGGGTCTTTGTCGCCGGGGCCGACCTCAAGACCATCTCAGAATGGTCCGACGAGCAGCTTGAGCGGTACCTCGCCCACGGCTCAAAGGTCTTCGGCATGATCCCGCGGCTGCCGTACCCTACCGCGGCCGCCATCAACGGCGCAGCTCTCGGCGGCGGGCTCGAACTCGCCATGCACTGCGACGGCCTGATCGCCGCGCGGCCGGCGTCCAAGGACGGCCAGCCCGGCAGGCAGTACCCGGTGGGACTGCCGGAGGCGGGGCTATCGCTCTGCCCGGGGTGGGGCGGGACGAACCTCCTGCCCGCGCGGATGGACCCGGCCGAGGCGATCCGCCGGACCGCGACGGGCGCGACGATGACCTTTGCCGAGGCCGAGGGCTTCGGGCTGTTCGACCGGGTTTCCAGGTCCCCGGCTTCGCTGATCGACGATGCCCTCGCCTGGGTAGCCGAGAGGGCCCGGGCGGGGCGGACCGAGCGCGACGGGGCGCCGCTGCGATGGATCGGGCGCCCCGCGACCGCGGCGGCCGCTCTCCGGGCGATGGACGTGGTCCGGCCCGGGCTGCCCGCCACCGAATCGGCCGCGGCCGTCGCGCAGGCGATCGATGCGGGCCTGTCGCGCGGCTGGGAATCGGCGGTGGAGGTCGAGCGGCTCGAGCTCGTCCGACTGCGCCACACCGCGCCCGCGAGGGAGGCGCTCGCGGCGTTCTTTGCCAAGTCCAAGCCCTGAACTGTCTGTTGTCTTCGCTTCCTTCCGAGGATCCCGACCATGGCCGACCTCAAGTCGATGAAGATGTCCGAGCAGGACCGCAAGCTGATCGAAGATGCCGAGAGCCTGATCGGACCGGAGCCCTCGACCATGGGGTTCGTGAAGAACCTCTTCTGGGGGAACCTGCGCAACGAGCTGGTCTTCCCGTACCCGGCGCAGGACGCCAAGGAGATCGCCGAGTGCGATCAGCTCCTGGCGCGTCTCGACGAGTACCTGCGCAACGAGCACCCGGCGATCCTCATCGACCAGGAGCAGGAGATCCCCGACTGGGTGGTCAAGAAGCTCTTCTCCCTCGGTGTCCTGGGCATGACGATCCCCAAGGAGCACGGCGGGCTGGGCATGGGGATCACCAGCTACAACCGCGTGCTGGAGCGCATCGGGCAGACCTGCGGCTCAACCGCGGTGATGGTCTCGGCGCACCAGTCGATCGGGTGCAAGGCCCTCATGCTCTACGGCAACGACGAGCAGAAGAAGCGCTGGCTGCCGCACCTGGCGAAGGACTGGCTCAGCGCGTTCTGCCTCAGCGAGCCCAACGTCGGCTGCGACGCCGGCGGGCAGGAGACCTATTGCCAGAAGAGCGAGGACGGCGAGTACTTCATCATCAACGGTGAGAAGAAGTGGGCCACCAGCGGCGCGCTCTCCGGGCTCTTCACCGTCATGGCCAAGCAGAAGATGCCCGACGGCAAGGACAAGGTCACGGCCCTGGTCTGCACGCCGGACATGGAAGGCATCGACATCTTCCAGAAGAACCGCAGCAAGTGCGGCATCCGCGGCACCTGGCAGGCCCGCATCCGCTTCACGAACGTAAGGGTGCCCAAGGCCAACCTGCTCGGCCAGGAGGGCCGCGGCCTGCCCATCGCCCTGACCTGCCTGAACTACGGGCGCTGCACGCTCTCGGCGGGCATGCTCGGCGGGGCCCGGACGGCGATGGACCAGTCCATCAAGTGGGGCCAGACGCGGTACCAGTTCCAGCGGCCGCTCGCTGATTTCGAACTGGTGCAGAAGAGGATCGCCCACATGGCCGCGCTGTGCTACGCCATGGACGCGGTGCTCTACATGACCACCGGGATGCTCGACCGGCACGACGAGGACATCATGCTGGAGACCGCGATCTGCAAGGTCTTCTGCTCAGAGATGGGCTGGCGCGCCGTGAACGACGCCCTTCAGATCATGGGCGGCGAAGGGTACATGACCGAGAACCACATCGAGCGGATCTTCCGCGACAGCCGCATCAACCTGATCGTGGAGGGCGCCAACGAGGTGATGCAGTCGTTCATCTTCGCCTACGGCGGCAAGCAGCTCGCCGAGAAGATGCTCGGCGTGCAGCAGGCCCTGCTCTGGAACAAGAGCGAGCCCGTGCTGGCCAACTTCTCGCGTGTCATGAAGAACATGGGCCGCCCCGCGGTGGCCAAGCTCGCGGTGCCGCTCGCGATGGAACTCTTCCTGGGCAAGCGGCGGGCGATGCCGACGGTGCCCTCCGTTCACCCGAGCCTCCGGCCCGTCGCTGAGCATCTCGCCAAGACCGTCCGCGAGCACAGCTACCAGTTCAAGCAGGCCAGCAAGCGCTACAAGGAAGCGATCATCACCCGCCAGGCCGTGCAGGCCCGCCTCGCCGACAACGCTATGTGGCTCCACGCCTGGGCCTGCACGCTCAGCAAGCTCGATATGGACCTCAAGAAGCACGGCGGCAACGGCGCCGGCGACCTCGAGTTCCAGCGCGACCGTGCCGCGGCCATGCACTTCTTCGAAATCGCCGAGACCGCCATCCACCAGAACTTCCGCGAGCTTTACGAGAACTCCGACGACTCGATGCTCCCCGCGGCCGCGGCGGCGATGAAGTTCACCGAAAGCCTGCCCAACGGCGAGTTCTCCATCCCGGAAAAGTCCCCCAACGCCCAGGGCCAGGGGCGCGAGCGC
>JAEYVB010000310.1 GCA_023429345.1 Planctomycetota bacterium | reverse complement strand
GGAGGCCGGCCTCCTGGGCGATCTTGTCGTCCTCGACGAAGAACTCCTGAAACTCGTCGACGAGGAAGAGGATGCGGGGGAGTGCTCTCGGCGCATCGGCGTTGAGCCTGGAGGCGTCCGAGGCCAGGTAGCGGCGGTAGCCGGCCATGTCCTGGACGCCGGCATCGCGGAAAAGGGCGCCGCGGCGGGTGATCTCGGCGTCGAGCCTGCGGAGCACGCTGATGCCGAACTCGCGTTCGCTCTCGACGGCGATGACGCGGGCGTGCGGGAGGCGGTGGGAGGCGTAGGTCTTGAACTCGACGCCCTTCTTGAAGTCGACGAGGTAGAGCTCGATCTCGTCGGGGCTGTACCAGAGGCCGAGGCTGGTGATGAGGACGTGGAAGAGCGTGGACTTGCCCGAGCCGGTGCGGCCGGCGACGAGCGCGTGCTGGGCGGTGCCGCGGCCGAGGGTGATGTACTGGAGCTTCTTTGCCCCGGAGCGCCCGAGGGGGACGCGGATCTCCTCGGCGGAGGAGAGGGACCAGAGCTGGCCGTTCTGCGGGGCGATGGCCTCGAAGGGGACCTGGACGCGGCTCGAGTCCTTGGCGGTCCGGCCGACCGTGTGGACGAGCTCGGTGAGCACGTTCTCGGGGGGCGCGGTGTCGACCTCCAGGGGCCAGCGGCCGAGGTCCTCATCCTGGAGCCGCCAGCGATCGGCGTCCCATCGGAGGGTGACGCTGCTCCGCTCGAGGTCGGCGACCGGGAGCCAGTTCGGGAGCCGGCCCTTGAACTCGCCGGCGATCAGCGTGTAGACGCCGCAGCGGGGGCCGGAGGTGATGATGCTGGCGAGCCGCTTGGCCGCGGCCTCGTTCAGGTTGGCGGGGAAGTCGGAGAAGACGAGGAAGCGGAGGGGCTCGGCGATCTCGCCGGCATCGCGGTTGTAGTCGCGGATGCTCTCGTACTCGTTGCGCAGGTACTTCTGGATCACCGTCTCCATGTGCTCGGTGAGGTCGGTGAGCCGCTGCTCGATGTGGCGCGGCTCGGTCCAGATCTTGCTTGAGACGAGGGCCTCCTCGTGGTCGGCGAGGTGCATGAAGCCGGCGAAGCTCTCGCCGAGGCCGACGGGGTCGATGATGGTGAAGCGGGCCTTGCCCGGGGGGAGAGAAGTGAGGATGCGGAGCATGGCCGCGTTCAGGAGGTCCAGGGCGCGGGCACGGTCGGTGGCGGGGGCCTTGACCAGGAGAGAGCCGGTATCCATGAAGTCCAGGACCGCGGGGAGGGTGAAGGCGGTTGGTCCGCGGATCTGGAAGTCCTCGGATTGCGGGAGGCCGCCCTCCATCGCGGCCATGTCGACGGCGAACTCGCCGATCTTGACGGCGGTGGGGAGGTCGTCGGCGGGGGTGTAGCCGGCGCGGAGCGCATCCCAGGAGGGGAAGGCGTCGGCGAACGCCCGGAGCTCCTGCAGCTCGGCGTGGATGCGGGCCATGCCGTCCTTCCACGCGTTGACGAAGATGGTGCGTTCGTGGGTGTCCAGGGCGCGGAGCTCGGCGAGGGCGGCATCGCGCGAAGCGGCGGATTGCGAGGTGGCGAGGTCGCGCTCGGAGGCCGCGGCCTCGACGGCGGCATCGCGGCGGGCGTCGAGGATGGATTGCTCGGCGGCCTGTCTCTCGCGGAGGTGGCGGAGGCGGGCGGCGTGCAGGTCGCGGAGGCGGGGCGCGCCGACGTTGTTCCGGCGGACGATCTCGCGCTTGAAGGCGTTCAGGCGCTTCTCGGCCTTGTCGGTTTCGGCGGCCTTCCTGGCGAGGAGCTCGGTCTTTTCCTTCTCCTTGAACTGCTCGGCGAGCTCGTAGCAGGCCTCGCCGAGGGCCCGGGCGCGGGCGAGCTCGGCGGCGAGCGCCTGGGCGCGGGCCGGCGCGCCGCGGCGGACGAGGATGCGGAGGCCCAGGAGCACAAGGAAGACGATGATGGCGGCGCCGATCCCGGCGGCCGCGGCGGTCTCTCCGGGCCGCTTGAGGTACCACGCGAGCCCGGCAGCGCCGGCGCCGGCGATGACGACGAAGAGGACGACCGGCTGGTTCCGGAGGGGCGCGGGTCGGACGGTGCGTTCGAGCTGATCGAGGAGAGCGGCGGCCCTGGTGCGGGACTCGTCGAGGGCCTTGAGGCATCCCTCGCGGGAGTCGGGGTGCTCAGGGGAGGCCTCGGGGGTCACCTCGGGCATGGGCTTGAGGTGGTAGTCGGCGAGGAGGTGCTCGGCGGCGTCGTGGACCCTCTTGAGGGCGCCCTGGCGAGACTCGACGGCCTTGCGGACGAGCTCGTACTGATTCTTGATCTTTGAGCCGCCGGACTCGACGAGGGTCTCGGCGAGCCACGTGGACTCCTGGAACTCGCGCTGGGCGGCCTGGCCGAGGGCCGTGGTCCGGCCGTTGTAGGTGGCGACCTGCCGCTCCATGCGGGCGCTGGCGGGCCGGATGAGCGCTTCGAAACGGGCGGCGAGGGCGGCGGTGGCGACCCGGTGCTCGGCTTCGTGCTGGGCGCGGGCCTTCTCGAAGGCGTCGGCGGCGGCGTGGGCGGCGCGCTCGTGCTCTCGCTCGGCGCGGGCGGAGCCGGTGTCCCAGCGTTTGGCGAGGCTTTCCTCGCCGGCGGCGCGCTGGGCGACCAGGCGGGTGAGGTCCCGCAGAAGTCGGCGTTCGTGCTGCGATACGGACCGCTCGGGCATGGGCGTCTGGCAGCTTATACAAACCCGGGCCGGGGCGTGATGCAGCGATGGGGGTGGCGGCGTCGCGCAGGGGCCTTCAGGCGATCATGCCGGGGCCGTCGTCGGAGCAGTCGCGCTTGACCTGGGCGAGGAGTTCGGTGACGTGGTCGACGCCCTTGGCGGCGGCGACCACCTTGGGCTCGAGCGGCTCGATGAAGTCCTTCTCGAACTTCCGGCGGGCCTCGTCGTCCCAGGTGTCCTTGATGCGGTCCCAGCGCAGGCGGAACTGCTTGAGGGCGTCGATGAGGTTGGCCTTGGCGACCTGCATGCTCACGGCATCAGCCCTCGTCGCCCTTGAGCTGCTCGGGCGTTTCGATCCGCTCCTTGCCGCTGTAGTAGGTGTGACGCTTGAGGAGGTTGGCGAGGGAGAAGGCCTCGCGGGCGCGGTCGCGCATCTGGTCGATGATGATCTCGCTGGTGATGCGGGTATCGACCTGCGCGTTCTGGATCATCTCGACGGTCAGGGGCTGCACGCGCGTGATCCGGAAGACGACGACGCTGAGCTGGCCGGGCGCGGGGACGGCGAGGGTGGCGGCCTGCGCGGGGATCTGCTCCGGCGGGAGGAGCGGGTCGATGGCGTCGGCGGCGTCCACGATGGCGTCGCGGACGGCGGGGTCCTGGAGCGCCGGATCGCCGCCGCCGGCCTTGCGGTTGAGGCGGACATCCTTCCGGATGGGCTCGGGCGGCGGGGGGGCGTTCTCGCCGGCGGGCGCGGGGCGGAGGTTGTACTGCTCGACGAGCCGGGCGAGGCCGTCCGACGAGGCGGTGGAGGCGAGCTCGGAGGTGAGGCCCTTGAGCCGCTCGAAGGCGAGGATGTTGCGGTAGTCCTGGGCGGCCTTGTCGGCGATCTCGGTCACGGAGTCGGGCGCGGACTCGGCCCGGGTGGCGAGGATCGTGAAGAA
>JAEYVB010000291.1 GCA_023429345.1 Planctomycetota bacterium | reverse complement strand
GCTCGATCGTGAGGTACGAGATGCAGCGCGAGCCGTCGACGCTGTACGGCGTGATAGCCCCCGTCGGACACGCGTCGATGCACCGCGTGCACGTGCCGCAGTGATCGGCCACCACCGCCTGCCCGGCCGGCACCTCGATCTCCAGCGTGCTCAGGATCCCTCCCAGCAGCAGGTAGCTCCCGCTCCGCGGGTGGATCAGCAGCGTGTTCTTCCCCACCCAGCCCAGGCCCGCCCGCGCCGCGTACTCCCGTTCCGGCACCGGGGCGGTATCCACGAAGACGCGGAAGTCCGCGCCGGGGTACCGCTCCCGCAGCGCATCCGCCGCCGCGTGCAGCCGCTTCTTCATCACCACGTGGTAGTCGCGCCCGCGGGCGTACCGTGCGATCCGCCCCTTACCCTCGAGGCACGGGCCATCGTCCGCGCCCCGCGCGGCGTACCGGTCCGCGACCATCACCACCGATCGCGCCCCCGGCAGCACCAGCCCCGGGTCCAGCTTCGCCGCGAGCTGCTCGGCGAGGTACCCCATCGATCCGTGCTTGCCCTCCGCGAGCCAGGCGATCAGCTCCTCCCGTCGGAGCGTCGGCGCAGCATCGGCTACGCCGCAATGGGCAAAGCCGAGCCCCTCGCACGTCATCAGAATCTCGCGCCCGTCCGCTCGCACCGCGGATTGTAAGAGCCGGGGCGTCAGCGCATCGAAACCGTCTCGCCGACGATCCCGCCCGAAATCCGGGGCCGCGCCGCCCACGAGTAAAGCCGCCGCACCGCCTCGGGAAGGACCTCCCGCGGGTCCGCAAGGGTCGGCAGCCAGGCGCGGTCCCATTCCACCACCACCCACCCCGTGTACGCCCGGTCACGCAGCTCCGTGATCATGGCGCCGACATCCACCTCGCCATCCCCGATCATGCAGGGCGCGCCGTCCCGGTAGTCCTTCACCTTCGCGACCCAGAGGCGATTCCCCAGGAGCGACGCCCCCGCGACCGGGTGCTCCCCCGCCGCGTGGGCCACCGCGGCGGAGTACGAAACCCCCAGCAACGGGCTCCCGACAGCCTCCACAAGTTCCAGCACCGCGCCCGCCGTCGCGAACGAGCCCCCGTTCTCGAGCACCAGCCGCACGCCGCTGTGGCGTGCGCCGTCGAGCGCCATCCGCAGGCGGTCCACAATCCGCCGCACCGCGGCGCTCCGCTTCTCCCGCCCCTGCACCTCGAACCCGAACACGCGCACCAGCGGGCATTCGATCTGCGCCGCCAGTTCGATGCACGATTTCGCGGCCCGCACGCTCCGCTCCGTATCCATGAGCGCCCAGCCGATAACCGGCGGCCGCACCGGCTCATCGAACGACACCCCCGTCCCCAGCACCGCCGCCTCCACCCCGTGCTCCGCGCAGATCGCCCGGACCTTCTCCCCCGCCGTCAGCGCCGGGTCGCATGCAAACTCCGACGACCCGTAGCCGAAGGTCCGAAGATCCAGACCGTTGTACCCCCATTCCGCGGCCGCGCGAACCACATCCGCGAGAATCCATTCCGGGCAGGCGACGGTGCTGAACGCGGCTTTGAACATGGTGTTGAGTCCGGGAAACAACAGGAAGGTGCCGGCGGGCCGGGCATGGTATGGAACTTGCCCTATCCGTCAACCCTCCGCGGGGCGTCCCAGACCGACCCTGCTCCGGCCACAATCCCCTGTCCGGGCTTGACGCGCCGCGGCGATCGCGGCGGGAAAAGCCCGGGAAAATGCCCCCCGCGGGCGGCATAAGTTCTCCATTCACCCCTGTTGGCATCACCCGCTTCCTGAGGTACGTTTCGGGAGAGGTCGGGCTGAGGAGCTGTATTCCGGAACCGATACCCACTCTGGACGCCCGACCGGTGTCCAGAGGGAGATTGCCCGATGCGTCGCTACTTCCGGCCCGAGTGTGTGCTCCTCCTGACCGCCGCCGCCCTCGCGGGCTGCGGATCCACGCCGCGCGACGAGTTCATCTACAGCCGCACGGTCGTCGTCCGACCTCAGCCCGGTGACGGCTCCCACATCGCCTCCCGCTGGGAGCGCAGCCCGGACCGCGCCACCGCGGCCCTCTCAAAGCCCGTGGCCGCCCGCGACGACCGCTAACCGCGCAACGAAAGAGGCCGGTCCCTGCCGGGAGCCGGCCCCCGAAGACGGCCTTGGAATCTCCCTCAGGTCACGACACGCCGGTGACGCACGTGCGTGTCCCCGTCCAGGTGCTGCGGCCGGCCGATAGCCCCGCCGACGGCCGCCGCCGCCAACCCCAGCAGCAACGCAAAGAACGTCCACGTCGCAGCGCTCGCGACCGCGCCGGCGGCCTTCTCGCCCGCCTCCCGCGTCTCGCCGGGCGTCATCTCGGGCGAGCCGAGCACCGTGCCGCCGCGATTGACGTAGGCCTGGACCTTCTGTCGGGCCTCGTCCTGCGGCAGGTTCTGGGTCATCACCAGCTCGGACACGGCCCGCTCCCGCTGGTCCGTCGTCGCGTTCTGCGGGTCCGGGATGTGGCGTGCGATCGCCGCGCGCGTCTGCGGGTCGACCTGCGCTCCGCCGATCATTGATTCAGCTCGCCGCTGGAGTCGCTCCAGGGAGCCTTCCTCGGTGAGGTTCTCGGTCGCGGGCGACTGCATCGCGCTCTGGAGCGTGCTCATCGCCCCGCCCATGAGGTTGCCCGCCGAGGTGGTCACGAGGAAGGCGCTCAACGCCAGCGTGAACGCCCACATCACCGCACCGTGCAGCATGCCGTCGACCCACCGCGGAAAGCCGGCCAGCCACGCCGTGACCAGCCCGCCCAGGAAGAGCGAGATCAGCCCGGTGACCAGCCACCAGATGCCCGCGAACATCCCGATGCCCTCGGCGGGGTTGGCCTCCGTGGTCGGGTTCACCGTCGCCGCCCCGATGGCCGTCCCGAGCGCCACCAGCATGATCTGCGTGGCGATCGCCACGAAAGTCCCGGCAAAGATCGCCCCCCACGCGGTTCTCCGCACCATCGGCCCCCGGTTGACAGCCGTGTTGTACGTGTCGACTCTGATTTCCTCGGCCATGACTCCCCTCCTCGTTGAGCATCCGTGCGCGCCGATTCCGCACCTTCCCTGTCCGCACTTATCCCACTGTCGGCGACCGCACTGAACCCGCGGTGAAATGCCGCTGAAACCGTTCATCATGATCATGCACCCGGGCACCCACCCGGCGTGCGCGGCACCACGCGCCGGGTCGCCCGCCCCCCGCTCACCTATCC
>JAEYVB010000277.1 GCA_023429345.1 Planctomycetota bacterium | reverse complement strand
CTGCTGGCCATCCGTGAACCTGGCATGAGATAGCCATGAGGCACATCCGTCGGCGCCACGCGGTCAGCATCCCGGCTCGGGGCGCGGTACCCTCCGGTACCTCCAGGAGATTTCCGCATGGCCGCGGCCTTTTTTGTCCCCAAGTCCCCCGTGGGCGTCCGCTCGGTCGCCCTGCTCCTCAGCCTTCTGTCCCTGCTTGCCGGGCCTTCATTGTGCCGGGCGGGGGATGGCTATGAGCGGTGGTACACGCTGGAAATGGCCGGACGACGGGCCGGGTACATGCATGCCGCGCAGACCAGGACGGGCGACACCATCACCTCGAGCACGAAGATCGTGCTCGGGATTGGCCGCGGGAACGAGGGCGTCCGCGTCTCGATGGAGGGCACATTCGTCGAAACCGCCGCTGGAAAGCCCGTTTCCATGGCATCGGTCCAGCGGCTCGGCACAATGCCTGTCTCGACGCGGTACACCTTCGCCGAGACGGGGGTCCTGGTCGAGAACGATCAGGCCGGCCAGGTCACCCGCACTCAGAAGCCCCTCCCCGAGGGCATGTGGCTCACCCCGGCCGCCGCCGGCGAGTTCGTCCGGCAGCGGCTGCGGGCCGGAGCGCAGGAGATCGTGGTCCGAACCGTGGACCCGATGTCTGGCCTGGACCCTGCGACCATAACCCGTTCGGAGATCCGGCCGGAGGTGGTGACCGTGATGGGGAGAAACGTGGAGGGCTTCCGTTGCAAGGCGGTCTCCTCGGCATCGCCCGCCGTCGAGAGTCTGGAGGTGCTGGATTCGGAGGGCATCCCGATTCGTTCCAGCGCCGCGATGGGGGGCATCCGGATCAAGATCACGGCCGCAACCAAAGAGGAGGCGCTCCGCGAGGCCGAGGCCCCGGAGATGATGGTGCGCACTTTCGTGAAGCCCGACCGTCCGATCGCCCGCCCACGGGAGACCCGGGAGGCGGTCTTCGTGCTTGGACTCCCCGAGGGGGAATCGCCCACCCTTCCCACCACCGGCTCGCAGCGCGTCGCGCCCGAGCCCGACGGCTCGGTCCGGGTAACCATCACCGTCGGCGCTCACCACGGGGCGTCCCCCGCCGATCTCGAGAATCCTTCTTTCCGGGAGGCCTCTTCGCTCCTGAACAGCGATGATGCGGCGGTCCGCGCCCTGGCCGACGAGGGCCTGCGGCACGCCGGCGAAGCGCCGATGGAGCGGGCCGAGCAACTCCGCCGGTTTGTCCACGAACACATCAGCCAGAAGGATCTGGGCGTGGGGTTCGCGAGCGCGTCCGAGGTTGCCCGCAGCAAACAGGGCGATTGCACCGAGCACGCGACGCTCCTCGCGGCCATGCTGCGTTCGAGCGGCATCCCGTCCCGCGTCGCGTCAGGCCTGATCTACGCCGATCAGTTCGCCGGCGAACGCGAGATCTTCGGATACCACATGTGGGCTCAGGCCCTCCTCGAAGTCGAGGGGAAACACGCCTGGGTCGATCTCGACGCGACGTTGCCAGGGTCCCGCTTCGACGCGACGCACATCACCCTGGCCGTCAGCGCCCTTCCCGACGCCGACGCCACCGCATCGCTGAGCGGCCTTATCCCCCTGCTCGGTCGCCTCGAGATCCAGGTCGAGTCGGTCAAGCCCTAAACAAGGCCGAGCGCTCGCAAGAGCTTCTCGCGCGTCGCCGCTGCGTACATCTCTTTCTTGCCGAAGCCCGGCAGGGCCCCCGCCGCTTCCGCTTCACGCTGCGCCTCGCCGTAGTTGCTGACGAGCATTGTCTTCGGGCCGCGGCCGCCCGCGCCGAGCCGCCGGATCAGGTCGACGCCGCCGGGCTCGTCGAACCGGCCGTCGAGGACGCGGTTGACCAGCAGCAGGGCAGCGTCCTCGAGCGACTCCTCCAGTTCCTCGTTGCTGTCGGCCGCGATGATCGTTGCCCCGGGGACCGCGCTGCCGATCGCGGACTTCAGCGCCCAGGAATCCGGGCCGCAGTGGCCAACCAGCACGATGGTCCCGTTCTTGCTCACAGCGTCCTCCGGAGAACAACCGTCCGCGCGGATACCTCCACCTCGAGATTCCGGGTCCGGAACGTCCGCGGTCCGGTCTGGCCGTCCTGGACGGCGGCGGTCATGGCGTCGAGGACGGCCCCGCCCAGCCGGTCCTGGCCCCGCTCGCCCCGGACCCGGACAGCGGCGCGACGCAGTACCTCGCCCAACACGACCTCGGATTCACCCCGGAGCGATGCCCGCGGAATCCGGATCTCCCCAGCGGTGATCTGGCCGGCGGCGATGAGGTCGTGGGCCCGCGCGGCGATCAAGTCGGAAGCCTCCCCCATCAGCCGTGCGGTCCGGGCCGCCCGCAGCTCGACACCCGGGCGCAGTTCCTTCAGGTCCGGCAGAACGCGGTGCCTGACCGCCGCCCGCAGCCGTTCCACATCGCTGTTGGTTTGGTCCTCCCGCCACTCCCAGTGCATGGCCCGGCACAGCCGCCGCAGGTCTTCGCGTTGGGCGCCGAGCGCCGGGCGGATCAGGCTTGCATCCCGCGAGAGCCGCCGCTCCGGGCGGACACCCCGGAG
>JAEYVB010000274.1 GCA_023429345.1 Planctomycetota bacterium | reverse complement strand
TCGTGCATTGCCGAGCCCCGGCCGACAACGGCGCGTGGGAATCGCCAACGCAATGCAGATCGACCGCTGCGAAGCATCGCGGCCAAAAATAGCTGAAGATCCTGCGAGTGATGGCCGTTAGAGGTTGCCCGCCGGCGGCACGCTTGGCTCCTGCTTGCACGTTCCGCGGTCCCTTGGCAACGCCAGATCGGCATCGGCGGTCCGAAGGCACACAGGGCCCGCACACAAAGCGTACGACGAGGCGGCTCGCCCGCCAAGCTAAATGGCAGCTTCAACCGGCCTCCCTTTTTTGTCCCCGCCCCGTCTTATCCAGGGTTGGCGCCCGGGGCGAGCCGGGAGCCCCCGACGGGCGCCGGGCGGTCCGGCGGCGGTGCCGGCGGGGCTTCGGGCGTCCCGGACGAGAACACACCCAGGTTCCACAGGATCAGGATCGCCGCCACGACCAGGATCACGATGCCGCCGATGAGTTTCGCCTTGTCGTTCATGGATGGTTCTCTGCTGGGGTCCAAACGAGCCGGGAGAAGTCTAACAGAAAAGCCCCGGACGGCCGGGGCTTGGTGCGCGTGTTTTCATTCGAGCGGACCGGTGGCCGGGTTCAGGGGGGCGGGAGCGGCTGGCCGGGCGGGTTGAAGATGAAGGTGTACTTCCCGATGACCCAGCGGCCGTTGACCTGCCGGCCGTCGTAAAGCTTGTTGGGCTGGAGAAGCACGTACTCGACGCGTCCGTCCATGAACGACATGACCGATTTATTCAGGTCACCGAAGTCGCCCACAGAGTTGCCGAAGTTGGCCACAACGTCCGCCGTCTGGTCGTGCAGGAACACAAACTTACCGGACGGGTCATACTCGGAGGCGAGGCGAGCACGGCGCACGCCCTCATCGAACCGCTTGGTGAAGTTCCCAATGTTGCTGATGCCGGGCTGGTCCCACCACTTCATGTTGATGTGGTAGCTCGTTCCCACATCTTCGTAGCTGCTCAGGCCGAGCGGGCTCGGCTGTCCGAAGGGATTGCTGCCGCGTTGCTGGCGGCTGAACTTGTCGCCGGGCGAGTAAAAAGCGGGCATCTTGACCACTTCGCGATCGTGCATCGTCGGAAGTCCGTGGTTGGTTGTCCAACCACTCGTGGTCTGGAAGTTCGTGTACCCGGTAGGGACATCGATCGGCATGTTGGGGTACATGTACGGATTGAGGGGTCGCCCGTACGCCGGCTCGTCGAAGGCGGGCGTCCACATCGGCACCCCCGGAGCGCCGTAGTTGTTCTTGCCCCCATACGACCACGTGCACCACCCGCCCGTAATCTGTCCGTTGGTGTAGTTCGAGCCGCGGAGAGGAAGCAGATCCTTCAGGTCTGTACGGTACTGGTACGTAGCCAGCATGATCTGGCGGAGGTTGCTCATCGAAACCGTCAGCCTCGCCGCGATCCGGGCCTTGCCCAGGGCCGGGAGCAAGATCCCGATGAGCAGTGCGATGATCGCGATGACCACCAGCAACTCGATAAGCGTAAATCCACGGCGACGGGTCATCCGCTTCCCTTTCCGAATATGTCGCGACCACGGCTCCCGCCCAGAGCAGGGGGGATTGAGACTGCGGCCCAGTACACCACGGCCGTACCCTCCTGTCAAGGTACGCAGACCCCTCCCGCGCGGTTGCTCCGCAGTTTCCGCCTGAGAACTGCCCAACTCCCCCCCGCGTACGGCCGATAGCGTTCAGAGACGTTGACACCCGGTAGACCCCGGGTTAGCGTTGCCCGCCCCGATTTTCGGGGTGATTCGCCCCACGCCCCCGGCCCGCCGGGGGCTCTTGCCATGGACCAGCGGCACCAAGACACGGACCTCTCGGAAACCTCCCCCATGAGCAAGGGGGGTGGCGACGATACCGCCGCGGCCCCGCCGCCCCCCGAGGCCCGCGTCACCCTCAAGGAGGCCGAGGATGCCGTCCAGGAGGTCGCCAAGGGCTCGACCAATGTGGACACGCTTGTCTCTAAACTCGTTGTGGACACGGGGTTAGCGACCAACGAAGAGGTCCAGCACTGCCTCGAGAAGGCCAAGCAGCTCCGCGAGGAGAACAACCAGGCCTCCCTGGTCCAGCTCTTGGTCGATAACGAGTACGTCACCAAGCGGCAGATCGCCCGCCTCCGCCAGCTCATCGAGGCCGAGCGGTCGGGCCAGAAGATCCCCGGCTACACCATCCTGGGCAAGCTCGGTGCCGGGGCCATGGCCACCGTCTTCAAGGCCAAGCAGATCAGCCTCGACCGCGTCGTCGCCATCAAGGTCCTCCCCAGGAAGTTCACCCAGAATCCCCAGTTCATCGAGCGCTTCTACGCCGAGGGCCGGGCCGCGGCCCAGCTCAACCACCCCAACATCGTCCAGGCCTACGACGTCGGCAAGGCGGGGGAGTACCACTACTTCGTGATGGAGTACGTGGACGGGCGGACGGTCTACGACGACATCACCAAGCACAAGCGATTCGACGAGAAAGAGGCGATCGACATCTCGATCCAGGTCGCCGAGGCCCTGCACCACGCCCACGACCGCGGCCTGATCCACCGCGACGTCAAGCCCAAGAACATCATGATCAACCGCGAGGGCCTCGTGAAGCTCGCGGACATGGGCCTGGCCCGGGCTATCTCCGACAAGGAAGCGGCCGAGGCCGAGGCCGGCAAGGCCTTCGGCACGCCCTACTACATCAGCCCCGAGCAGATCCGGGGCGAGATCCAGATCGGCCCCCCGGCGGACATCTATTCCCTGGGCGCCACGCTCTACCACATGGTCACGGGGAACGTCCCCTTCGACGGGAAGAACCCCTCGGCCGTGATGCACAAGCACCTCAAGGCCGAGATCGTCCCCCCCGACCACGTCAACCCCAAGCTCTCCGCCGGCGTCTCCGAGATCATCGAGATGATGATGCAGAAGGACCCGCGCAAGCGCCACCAGAGCGCCCGCGACCTTCTCGTCGACCTCCGGGCCGTCCGAAAGGGCGAGACGCCCCCGATCGCTCACAAAGAGATCATGCCCGAGAGCGACCTCGCCAGCCTCGCCGCCGCCGAGGCCGCGGCCCCGGTCGGCGAGATCCCCACCGACAGCAGCGGCGGCCTGGACCGCCCCCTGGTCCGCGAGCCCCTGGTGATCGCCCTGGCCGTGGTGGCGGCGGTGAGCATCATCGGGAACATCCTGCTGATCCTCAACCAGTAGGCCGCTTGACCCTGCCGGCCGCCCACCTACCCTCTATCTCTTGCCGTCGGCAACGATGGCCCCATCGTCTAGCCTGGTCTAGGACGCCAGGTTCTCATCCTGGAAACCGGGGTTCGAATCCCCGTGGGGTCACTTTTTGCCGCATTTCCGCCCCTGGCGTCAACTCGACGCTTCCGCTGGCCGATCTCCCACCGGGAGGTCGGTATGCCGCACGAGCCAGATCCGCACAACCCGCTGGTCAGTAGTTATCAGGACGATCCCGACATGGCCGGGGTCGTCC
>JAEYVB010000227.1 GCA_023429345.1 Planctomycetota bacterium | reverse complement strand
CGCCTGCTCGCGCTCCGCGTACGTGGTCATCCGCAGCGGCTCGACCATCTTGATCTTGTAGGGCTCGGCCCAGGAACGCTTGGCCATGGGAAGATACTCCGGGTGCGTGGGCTCGGGCACAACGACCGATGCGCACCAGGTATCTTCGCCGTCCCCGCGCCGCCCTTCCCGGGGGAAACGGCCCCGATCGGCCCCCCCGGGCGGCCAAGCACGCCGATCGCGAACCAGGGAAGTGGGCCCGGTGGGAGTCGAACCCACACGCCCCTTGCGGGGCAGCGGATTTTAAGTCCGCAGCGTCTGCCGTTCCGCCACGGGCCCGGACCTGTAGATTAGCGGCAACGCCAACGGCGGCGCGCCCGTCACGCAACGGGTAAGTAGCCGAACTCCCGCATCGCCGGGGCGAACCGCTCGTCGAACTGCTCGTCCAGCCCCGGCGCGATTGAGCGGAGATTCCGCCCACTCTGACCCTTGTTCATGAAGTACATACCCTTGCGCATCTGGTCCTTGCCCCCCGCGAAGACCGACGCCTCGCCCTTGCTCTTCTCCTGCACCTCGAGCGCCCGCATGCGGTCGAAGCTCGAGAGCTCGACCGCCCGGGCCAGCCTTTCCGCATCGACCGGCCGGCCCATGA
This sequence comes from Planctomycetota bacterium, assembly GCA_023429345.1. Taxonomy (GTDB): domain Bacteria; phylum Planctomycetota; class Phycisphaerae; order Phycisphaerales; family UBA1924; genus JAEYVB01. Next base: position 2,787 of record JAEYVB010000227.1, on the reverse strand, counting down.
ACGCCAGCATCGCCGCCAGCGCCCCGCCCGCATCCTTCTTCAAGTCCTCGTACTTCAGCGCCAGCACCGGCATGCGGTCCTGCCCCAGCCAGCTCCGCACGTTGTCCTCCCAGCGCCCGAAGCCCACCGACAGCATCCACGGGTCGCCGCCGTCCTGCATGAACCGCCGCGCGTACATCTCGTCGGGGATCTCCGGCGGCAGCCCCCCCGTCATCCGCATGTAGTGCAGGCAGCTCAGCAGCACATCCTTCGGGTGCCGCATGATGTAGATGCACCCCGCCGAATGCTCCAGATACGGCAGGTGCGCCGTGAACTGCGAGTGCACCTTGACCCCCAACTCCTCGTGCTTCTCCGCGGCCGCGGGGACCTCGCCCCGGTGCAGGTCCGGAAACTCGCGGACCAACTCGCCGCTCCCGCTCTGCTCGCCGTGCATGTAGTGCAGGAGCAAAAAACGGACCCACGTATTGCCGGATTTGGGGTACGAGGCGAGCCACCAGATCTTCACGCGAGGGCCTCCGAGGTGAGCGGCCAATCCCGGGCGACGCCGGATCACCCCCACTTTAGGTGCCGCCGATCGGCGCATTATCCCTCCCGGACGTGCATCGGCGATCCCGAAACGCCGATGCAGACCGGGGGAGCACCGGCGCGACGTGGACCAGACCCTGCACAACCCGGGACCGATCGCCCCCGGGGCCGGAGAGCCGCCGGATGCCGCGGCGCACCTCGAACTCTTCCAGGGCCGTCTCGACCGCCTCCGCGCGCTCTGCGGCGAGATGCGCGATCGCGGGGCGTGCCTCGACGCCCGGGAGCAGACCCTCCGAGAGCGGGAGCGGGCGCTCGAATCCCGCGAGATCGCCCTCGCCCGGCTGACCGAGCGCCTCCGCGACCTTCACAAATCGCTGTCCGGCGAGCCCGCCGAGGCCGCGCCCGCCGTCCCGCAATCGCCGCGACCGACGCCCGCGACAGACCGCGGCGAGCTCGAGCGCATCACCCGCGAACGCGACGAGCTCCGGGACATGCTCCGCCGCCAGGAGGAGCTCCTCCGTCGCGCCGGCCTCGAGATCGAGTGGGCGCCGGAACAGCCCGAGTCCGAGAGCCGAGCCCGCCGCCGCCGATAACCCCCCGCATCCCCCACTTCTTCCCCGTGTTTCTGAAGCCGGGGCGCGGTTCGGCCGACTGACCAGCATCCCCCGGCAGGCGGGGGAACGACAACGGGGCGAGCGCGTGCTTCGCCCGACAAACGTCCGCCGCCCGGTCTCGCCTGCCGACCACGGCCTCAGGGGTTACGCACAATGGCCAGCAGGAACAAGAAGTCCAACCGCAAGAACGCCTCCAAGAGCCCGGCGAAGAACCCGTCGAAGGGGTCCGCCCCCACCGCCCGCATCTCCGGGCAGTTCGAGGGGAACATCTCCGCCGCCGGCGATCTCTTCATCGCCCAGGGCGCCCGGTGCCGCGCCAACATCCGCGCCTCCCGCGTCAACGTCGAGGGGCAGTTTGAGGGCACCATGGCCGCCCGCAACGGCATGCGCATCGGCAGCAAGGGCCAGTGCCGCGGCCAGTTCAACGCCAAGAGCCTGCAGGTCGACGGCGTGGTCGAGGGAGATGCCTTCGTCCAGGACCGCATGGACCTCTCGCCCTCCTCGGCCATGAAGGGCCACATCGTCGCCGGGCGCCTCGTCGTCGCCGACGGGGCCTCCTTCGACGGCCGCTGCACGGTCGGCAAGTTCGCGACCCAGGGCAAGGCCCGCAAGGCCGCCTGAACGGGCGCCCACACGAAACGATCCTCGCGGCCGCGGGCGGGACCACCGTCCGCGGCCGTTTCTTTCAGAACACAGCCTGGATCGCCCAGCGCACCGTGACAACGGCGCCGATCGCCGCGAGCACGCAGCCGCCGATCGCGCCGACAAGGCACCCCGTAAAGATCCACCCGCCGCACCCGAACTCCTCGTCGTCATTCGTCGGCGCGGCGGCCAGGGCCTGGATGTGCTCGATCCGCCGGCGCACGGCGGGCGGCAGCGATTCCGGCGCGGCACGCCGGACCGATGCGGGGATCTGGGCGGCGATCTGCCGGGGATTGTTCTTGCACGCCCGAACAAACGACTCGACGGCCCCCGCCGATTCCGGATCGGAGGAGTCGCAGAGGTAGTACCACCGGCCCGCCTCGAACGGGTCGGACATGCGGAGGCTCAGGCGGGCGAGCTCTTCGCAGACCTCGGGCGAGTATCCGGCCGAGGCGATCCGGGACCGGAGACGCCGCCGCGCGGAGCCCAGGTCGCCCCGCTGCGCATCCCGGGCCGCCCGCTCGAGCGCGTTCACGTCTGCAGAACCCCCGTCCGGAACGGACGCGAATAGTCCCAGTTGGCCGCCGCCTCGAGGGCGGCGATCAGCTCCTCGCGCGTCCGATGCGGCTCGATGATGCGGTCGACCCAGCCTCGAGAGGCCGCGTGGCGGATGTCGGCCTGCTCGGTGTAGCCGGCGTGGATGGCGGCGAGGATCTGCTTGTGCGTCTCCTCGTCGATCTCTTCGCCGCGGCGTTTGCGGGATGCCTCCTCGATCTGCGCCAGCACGCCCGTGGCCTGGTTGGCCCCCATGACCGCGCACTTGGCGCTCGGCCAGGCGAAGCTGACGAACTGATCGAACGCCCGCCCGCACATGGCGTAGTTCCCCGCGCCGTAGCTGCCGCCAAGGATCACGACGATCTTGGGCACCACGCAGTTGCTCATCGCGTTCACCATCTTCGCGCCCGCGCGGATGATCCCGCCCTGCTCGCTGTCGCGCCCCACCATG
>JAEYVB010000220.1 GCA_023429345.1 Planctomycetota bacterium | reverse complement strand
GCTTCGCTGTCGCCTTCTTCCTCAACAACTCCGGTCAGGGCACCCCGCCGGCCACGGCACCGGTCCCGGCCACCTCGGCGCCTCCCAACGCCCCGGCCCCCGCGGCCGCCGCCGGCGCGCCGGGGATGCAGGCTCCCGGCGCATCGGTCCCCCCTGTCGTCCCCGGGCAGCCGGCTCCGCCGCCCCCCGAGCCCTCGCCCGGCGCCCTCTCGCTCGCGGGCCTGCGCGCCGCCACCTTCGAGGGGGATGCGGCGACGAAGGGCTTCGACTCCATCGGCACCATCGATCCCGCGGCGCCGATCCCGCTCCGGGTCGAGTTCACGCCCCTGGGAGCGGGCGTCCGCTCCGTCACGCTGGCCGAGCACTTTGACACGATCCGCCTGACCGAGCACACGGTCGTGCAGCAGATGCAGTGGTACACGCCGCCGGCCGGCGCCGATGGCACGCTGTACCCGCCCGTCGTCGTGGCCCCCATGTCCCTGCTCTCGGTCCAGATCAACGGGACCGATGTCGACCTCACCGGGGGGTACGAGCAGGAGGACGGCTCGCTCTTCGGGCGGGCGATATGGCGGCAGACCGCGCCCGGCTCCTTCGAGGCCGTCATCCTCAACGACCAGCAGCAGCCTGTGGCGCGGGTTCACCGCCGGTACGTGCTCGCCGAGGGTTCCTACGACATCCGCGTTCACCAGGGCCTCCAGAACCTCTCGGGCCAGCCGATGACGGTCCGCTGGCAGCAGTTCGGGCCCATCGACCTCCAGCAGGACAACGCGAGCTATGGCGGGGACAAGCGCCGCGTCCGGTTTGGCTACCTGCTGAAGCCCAACCTTCAGGGCGCCGACCCGACCGTGACCTCCTCGGATTTCCTCATGGACCGCGGGGGCGTGCTGGGCAAGCGCGGCAAGACCACGGGGAGTCTCGATGCCATCCGCCCGCTCTGGCCCAACGAGAAGAGCGTGGACCAGGGGTACCGCCTGGTGTGGACGGGCATGACCAACCGCTACTTCGGGGCGGCGCTCCACGAGCTCTTCGATCCGGCCAACCCGGCCGCGGACAAGATGTTCCAGGCCGCGGCCGCGGTGGACCGAATCGTCCTGGACCGCTACATCGTCCGGGGCAGCGAGTACGTACCGGACCCGGTGGTCGTGCTGCGCACCACGAGCGACGTGGTCCCGGTGGGTCCGAGCGGCGCGGCCGAGTTTCCGATGGGGTACTTCGCCGGCCCCCTGGCGGGGAAGGAGATCAAGCGGGACCCCCTGGCGGCCGCGGCCGGCATGCAGGGGCTCGTGGTGTACAACTTCGGGGGCCCCTGCGGCTTCTGCACGTTTGGGTGGCTGACGTCGGCGCTTCTGGGTCTGCTGCACCTGCTGCATTCGGGGGTGTTCGACTGGGGCGTGGCGATCATCCTGCTGGTGCTGATCGTGCGGAGCATTCTGCACCCGGTGACGCGGTGGAGCCAGATCCGCATGCAGCGCTTCGGCGCGCAGATGCAGGGGATGGCGCCCAAGCAGAAGAAGCTGCAGGAGAAGTACGGGCAGGACCCGCAGAAGCTGCGCGCGGAGATGGCCAAGCTGTGGCGCGAGGAGGGCATCAGCCCGACCGGGGCGCTCGGGTGCATCCCGATGTTCCTCCAGACGCCGGTGTGGATCGCGCTGTACGCGACGCTGTTCTTCGCCATCGAGCTGCGGCACCAGCCGGCGTTCTACGGCGTCTTCCAGGCGATCATCCCCGGGTATCCCCACTTCATGGGCTATTTCCTGGGCGACCTCGCGGAGCCGGACCGCTTCTGGTACTTCGGGCGCACCATCATCACGCTACCGCTCCTTGGGCCGATCGACTCCTTCAACCTGCTCCCGATCCTGCTGGGCGTCGTCTTCTTCATCCAGCAGAAGTACCTGACGCCGCCGGCGACCACGCCGCTGACGCCGGAGCAGGAGCAGCAGCAGAAGATCATGAAGGTCATGATGGTGGTGATGTTCCCGCTGTTCATGTACAACGCGCCGAGCGGCCTGGCGCTCTACTTCATCGCGAACTCGACGCTCGGAATCCTCGAGAGCCGGTGGATCCGGGCCCACATCAACAAGAACGACCTCCTGAAGCCGACGAAGAAGGGGCCGCCCAAGCCGGGGTCGTTCATGGACCGGCTGCAGAAGCTCGCGGAGGAGCGGCAGAAGCAGATGATGGGACGGGGACAGCAGCCGCCGCGGAAGCGGGTGTGATGTGGCAGCGGGCTTCCGCCCGCTGTCTCCCGATCGTCTGGCACGCTCGATGGCCTGACGGTTGCTCCGCCGACCGTCATCTAGATCCGTATGCCGACCCGCGCCGAGCTGATCGCCTTCTTCCGCAAGACCCTCCCCGAGATGGAGGGCGCCCGCGGCGCCTGGCTGGGCGGCTCGGACGCGACCGGCCGCGCGGATGCCCTCTCGGATATCGATCTCGTGGTGGTCGCCGGCGATGAGGATGTCCGAGCGGTGTTCGATCGCATCGAGGCGGCGGTCGATGCGTTCGCAGGCGTCGAGCTGAAACTCGAGCTCCCGAGGCCGACCTGGCACGGGCACGACCAGACGTTTTTCCGGCTGCGGGATACGCCCCCGGAGTGCTTCATCGACCTTGTAGTCATGAAGCAGTCCGCGCCCGAACAGACCCGCTTCCTCGAGCCCGAGCGCCACGGCCGCGCTGAGGTTCTGTTCGATCTCGACGGCTGGATCCGCCCGGCCCGCTTCGACCCCGCCGCCCACACGCAGAAGATGCGGGGCAGGTTCGAGCTTTTGAAGCCGCGATTCGCCCTGTTCCAGTCGCTCATCACCAAGGCCCTGGCCCGCGGCAATCCCGCGGAGGCCGCGTACTTCTACTCGGGGCTGTGCCTCACGCCGCTCGTCGAGGCTCTCCGAATGCTCCACTGCCCGGAGCGCTACGACTACGGCCTCCGCTACCTCGACCGCGATCTGCCGACCGATGCCCGCGCCGCGGTCGAGCGGCTCTGCTACTTCGGCACGGCCCGGGACCTGGCCGCCCGGCACGCCGAGGCGGTTGCGTTGTTCGACGATACGGCCGCGGCCATCGAGGCAAAGTACGGCTGGGGCTCCGACGGGGCCTGAACGCTTCGGGGCCGCTGCGGGAACGCCCGGGGCAGTGCTTCTAGGCTTTGGCGAGCCCAAGGAGACACCCATGCGCACGCCCGCCCTGTTTGCATTGCTCGCGTCGTCCGTGGTTGCCGGGACGGCCGCGGCCGAGATCGTCACGCGCGAGGTCCCGTACACGCACAACGGCACGGAACTCACCGGGTACCTGGCGTACGACGATGCGCGCGAGGGGAAGCTCGCGGGCGTGCTGGTGGTGCACGAGTGGTGGGGCCTGAACGACTACCCCAAGGCCCGGGCCCGGCAGCTGGCGGAGCTCGGGTACGTGGCGTTCGCGGTGGACATGTACGGGGTGCCGCCGGTCACGACGGCGCAGGAGGCGGGGGCGCTCGCCGGTCCCTTCAACCAGGACCGCACCGCGATGCGGGAGCGGGCCTTGGCCGGGCTGAAGGTGCTGCACGAGCAGCCCAACGTCGATGCCGGGCGCACCGCAGCGATCGGCTATTGCTTCGGCGGGACCACCTGCCTGGAGCTGGCCCGGGCGGGCGCGCCGCTCCGGTCGGTCGTGAGCTTTCACGGCAACCTCTCGAACCCGAACCCCGCGGATGACCGGAACATCAGGGCGAAGGTGCTGGTCGCGACCGGCGGCGCCGACCCGATGGTCCCGGCGGAGCAGCGCGCCGAGTTCGCCCGGTCCATGGAGGAGGCGGGGGTCGACTACATGCTGCTGGTCTACGGCGATGCCAAGCACGCGTTCACCAACCCCGACGCCGACCGGGCGGGCATGGATGCGGTGGGCTACCAGCAAGCCGCCGACCGGCGCTCTTGGGAGCATATGAAGCTCTTCCTGCATGAGACGCTGGCGCCCGGGCGCGTGCCCGCGCCGGCGCACGCTCCCACCGGCGACTGACCCGAGCGGCGGCCGAGCCGGTTACTTGGCCCCGTGCTCGCGCTCGGCGCCCGGGCCGAAAGTGATGCTGTTCTTGCCCTGCGACTTACTCTGGAACGCGAGCTGGTCGGCCCGTTCCAGCAGGGATTCGGGGGTGTTGCCGTCCCAGGGGTAGGTCGCGAGGCCGCCGGAGATGGTCAGGGTGCCCGGGGCCTCTCGCCCGAGCTTGGGGAACTTGTGCCCCGAGACTTCCTTCTGGAAGCGCTCGGCGATCTGCGCGATGTCGCTGGGGTGGCGGCTGGCGGGATTCCGCGGGCCCTGAGGCTCGTGGAAGATCACGACGAACTCGTCGCCGCCGATCCGGCAGACCTTGTCCGAGGGGCGGATCACGCTGCGGAGGAGTTTCACGGTCTCGGTCAGGATCTCGTCGCCGGCGGCGTGGCCGTAGCGGTCGTTGTAGATCTTGAAATCGTCGATGTCGAACATCAGCACCGTCAGGCTGCGGCGCTCTTCGCGTGCCTGCTCGATGGTCACCGAGAGGAAGTGGTCGAAGAACCGCCGGTTGTACGCGCCGGTCAGGGGGTCGGTGAAGGCGGCATCCCGCAGGTGGGCGTGCTGGTCCCGCAGGGCGAGCCACGAGCCGAGCCACGCCGCGTGCGGCGCGAGCACCTCGAGGCCGAGGTCCGCGCTGCGCAGACGGCCGAACTGGCGCCCGCGCCAGGCGACGCTGACCTCCAGGCCCTCGCCCTGCTGCTCCTCGCGGGGCCGCTCGTGGCCGTCACGGCCCGAACTCGTGAAGACCAGGTCGGCGCCGGGGAGCCGGCGGCGCAGCATCCCCATCGCCGCGTCCGTAATGTCGCGGCCCTGCAGCAACAGCTTGACCAGTACCTCATCCCCCGCCTCTGACATGACTACCGACATCGGACCGACCGCGCTGCGCGCTTCGTCGAAATCAGTAGTTTGACGATGAGCATCGGCTAATGAATCTCCCACCTTTTCGGGCGGTTTGGGCGCGGGTCGTTCTGAGGGCGCGGTCTCGGGCTCCTCGTCCGGTTCGATCGTCGGGGGGAAGACCGGGATCGGCGCGGGAGGCACATCCGGCAGTGGCTCGGGCGGCGCGGCCGGTGGCGGCGCGGCCGGGCCCGGCCTGGTCGCCGGCACCGGGTCCACCCGCTTGGGCGCACGGGTGGCATCCACCGCCACCACCGTGTGCCCGTTGCCGGCCATGATTGCTCTCAGAACTTCGGCATCCGCATCCGGACCGATGATGCCGTCGTACCCGGCACGCACCGGCGCTTCGCCATCGGCACCCTCCAGGCGCAGGACCCGGACGCCGGGGTCCACGACACGCAGGGCCGAGACGAACTCCTGTGCCCGCGACGGGTTGGGCGGCTGGCCGTCCAGCGACGCAACCGCCGGATCGGCATCGACGGAGACGATCACCACCCGCGCGGCCGCGCCGTCGAAGTTGTCGGAGAGCTCCCCCACCGCCTCGAGGGGCGTGCGGACGCGGGTGAGTTCGATGCGGGAGTCCAGCCGGAGCCGCCCATCCAGGCCGGTGCGACCGACCAGGATCACGCGCAAGTTGTGCGCGTGAGGTGGTGCCTGCGCAGGATTCTTCTGAGGGCTCGCCATCAGCACCCGGCTCCGCCGGCTCCTACTCGTCCTTCCGCGGCTCGCCGTCGTCTAGGAGCATCTCCAGCTCCTCGGACGTCAGCACCTCCCGGGGGCGGCGGTCGCCCTTATCCACTTCATCGGCGCTTTGCGCGACCTCCTGCACCAGCGATTCCCCCGCGAGCCTCAGTTTTGGGCCGGATTCGGCCTTGGTCCGAGAATCGGGGGATCGTAGGGGCAGGGCTCTCGGGGCCGGTCCGCCCTGGTTCGGGGCGGCCTTCATGACGACGACCGGCTTGGCCTCGATCGAGGCGGGGGTTTTCAACCAGCTATCCACATCTTCCTGAACGATCGCGCGGAGCCCCCGGTTCGATCCGGGCTCGTACATCCAGAGGCGGGTGCGCGGGGCGAACCTGGCCGCGGCGTCGCAGACGTGGCCGGGGCAGGCGAGGCGCTCGGGGCTGACGAGGACGAGGGCCCCGCTGGCAGTCCGTGGGTCGCTGCCGGCGGTGCGCTGGAGTCGGCAGAGGTGGGCGAGGGCGAGGTAGGGGCTGGAAACGCGTTCGACGCCGAGGTTGCCGCGGGAGAGGGCGGCGAGGAGCTCGGGGGGCGGCTCTCCGCCGGGGACGGTCCATACGACGGCCCTGGGTCCGGGCGCGGCGTCCGTTCTCGTGGTGGCGCTCTCCATAGCGGCGGGCATGGTACCAGCGGGAATCCCGCTTGGTAAGGGGTAAATCGATGGTCCGCCGCGATTTGCGCGCAGCGCACCAAGCGACAGGTGATCCACAGGCTCTTACCTATAGTCGGGGCCCTGCCGGGATGCTGTCCCGGCATTCTGGAGCCGATCCCGATGGCCGACGCTTCCGACCAATCCCCGCGGACCCGCAGCAAGTCGATGGACGACATCATGGCCCTGTGCAAGCGGCGGGGCTTCATCTACCAGGCGAGCGAGATCTACGGCGGCATCAACGGCTTCTGGGACTACGGGCCGCTGGGGGCGCAGCTCAAGAAGAACCTGCGGGATGCGTGGTGGGAGGACATGATCATGGTCCC
>JAEYVB010000211.1 GCA_023429345.1 Planctomycetota bacterium | reverse complement strand
GTGTTCATGTGGTCCTCGTGGTGAGGGGTACGGGTGGTGAGGCGCCCGGACAGCGGTGCGTGGCGGCGTTGTCGCCCTCCAGCACCTCGGCGAGCGTCGTGGCCTTGAAGGTCTGTTCGATGTGGGCGAGGGCGTCGTCGAGCCGGCGGTGGAGGCCGCAGAGCTGGGTGTGGTCTGGGTTGCCGAGGGGGCAGGTGTGGACGCGGTGGATGGGGTCGACGGCGTTCACGACGTCGAGGATGGTGATCTCACGCGGGGGGCGGGAGAGGACGAAGCCGCCGTTGGGGCCGCGGAAGGACCGGACCAGCTTGGCGACGACGAGTCCGCGCATCACCTTGGAGAGATAGCCGGCGGGGACGTGGGTCTGGAGTGCGATGCGTTCGCCGCTGGCGGGGGCATCGAGGGCGGCCAGGTGCATCATGGCCCGCAGCGCGTACTCGACGGTTTGTGAGAACATCGCGGGCATCCTTTCTAGGGCGTGGGCGCGGCCGCGGGCTTTCCGTAGCGTTCTTCCATCCAGGCGCGGCGGGCGGCGCGGAGGGCGTCGAGGTCCATGACCTGGCCGGGGGCCTGGGCGCGGGCGGCGTCGGCGGTCGCGAAGCCGGCGATGCCCGATCCCATGGGCGTCTGGATCGCCTGGGGCCCGGCGAAGAGGTAGGCGGCGTTATCGGCGTCGAGCCACTCACGCGTGGCATAGTCGTGGATGTAGCGTTCGAGGATCTCGGCGTCATCGGCGCTGGTCCGCTCGTAGTCGAGCATGCAGCCGATGTCGTCGAAGAAGATGTAGAGGCGTTCCCGGTCGCGGTCGATGAGGGCGGCGCTCGAGCAGCGGTCCTCGCTGACGAGCATGCCGCATTCGGCGCACTCCTCGCGGCCGAGGCGGAGCTCGGGGGGCCCGGTGAGGGGCGGTCGGGTGCAGCCGGCAAGGGTCAGGGCGGCGAGGACGGTGATGGGGAGGGTGCGTGTCACAGCGGGGACCTCCGGCCGAAGACGGCGGCCGCGAGGGCCAGGGGGAGCACGACCCAGGCGCCGAGCGCGATCCCGAAGATGAGGTGCAGGCGGCCGCCGAACTCCTCGCTGGCGTAGAGCCCGGCGGGGCCGAGCACGTCGAGCGAGGCCTCGGCCGCGTGCAGCGACCACATCTTGAAGACCTGCAGCGGGTTGAGCAGGCAGAGGGAGAAGAGGTCCTCGATGCGGAGCTTGAGGGCGATGGTGCCCGCCATCAGGGCCAGGTCGGTCGCGAAGACCAGCGTGAGCCACAGGAAGACCGCGGTGCCGACCGCGACGGAGGCCTTGCGGGCCATCACCGAGACGAGGAAGCCGACGCTGAGCATGCCGAGCGCGAGCACGAAGGTGAGCGCGGCCAGCCAGACCAGGCTGGCGGGGTCGGAGGACTGCCCCTGCCAGGCCATGATGCCGGCGCAGAGGCCGAGGCCGAGGCAGATGCACGCGAGAAGCGCCGCCGCCAGGCCGACGTACTTGCCGAGGATGACCTCCATCCTCGCGACGGGCTGAGAGAGGAGGTAGGTGAGCATGCCCCGCTCGCGGTCGGAGGCGATGGAGCCGGCGCCGGCGGTGAGTCCCATCAGGGGCACGACGAGCAGGACCAGGTTGATGAGGCCCGCGGTGGTGCGGCCGAAGCCGGAGAGGCCCATGGACCCGGAGCCCGCGGCGGAGACGAAGGAGACGCCCAGGCCGAGCCCCGCGAAGGCGATGGTGTAGAGGACGAACCAGCGGCTGCGGACCGCCTCGCGGAGTTCGCGGCGGGCGATGGTCGCGATGTTGGCGGGGAAGGAGGCGGGGCGGGGCATCGCGCCCGCGCGGGCTGAGCCACGGTGCGGCGAGGGGATCAGCGGGCGCGGGGCGGGGATTGCGGTCATGAGGATCACGGGGCCACCTCCTGGTTCTTCGGGGCCGGGTTCTTCGGGGCCGGCTTGGGCGGGGCCGGGGTGTGGTTGGCGGCTCGGGGGTCGCCGGCGAGCAGCTCGAAGTCGTCGACGGCGATGCGGCCCTCGGCGAGGATCCGGAACGGGGCGGCCTTCTGGGCGGTGGGCACCGGCACGTAGAGCCCCACGCCGTTGAGCTGCGGGGCGAAGCCGCCGTCGCGGAGGAGGCTCAGGGCGCGGCCGCGGGCGGCGGTCTGGATGTGCAGGTGCAGGGTCGTGTGCAGGCCGAGGTGCGGGACGAAGGCGTCGGCGGGGATCTCGGCGGTGGCCCGGCCGCGTTCGAGGGTGACGACGCGCTTCGCGAGCGTCGTGACCTCCTCGACGCGGTGGGAGGCAAAGAGGAGCGAGCGGCCGCCGCTGGCCAGGCGTGCGAGCAGGGCGACGAACTCTTCTCGGCCGCAGGCGTCGAGGCTGGCGGTGACCTCGTCGAGGACGAGGATGGCGGGGTCGCCCAGCATGGCGACGGCGAGGGCGAGGCGCTGCTTCATGCCGCCGGAGAGTTCGCGGATGCGCTTGGACTCGTGGCCGCGGAGGCCGACCGCCGCGAGGGTGTGCGGGACATCCACGTGGCCGATGCGCTTGAGGCGGGCGAAGAAGCGGACGGCCTCGGCGACGCCGAGGTCGTCGTAAAAACCGAGCTCCTGCGGGACGTAGCCGATGAGCTTGCGTGCCCGCTTGCCCCGGGATCGGACGTCGAAGCCGCCGACGCTGATGCGGCCGCGGAACCGCACCAGGCCCAGGACGCACCGGATGAGGGTGGTCTTGCCGGCGCCGTTGGTGCCCCAGAGGGCGACGGCGTCGCCCTCGGCGATCTCGAGGCTGACATCATCCACGGCGGTGTTGCGGCCGAATCGCTTGGTGACGTGGTCGATGGTGATCATGCTGCACCTGCTTTCTGTGGGCGGCCGACGATGATGAGGCCCGCGCCGAGGCCCAGGAGCGAGGCGGCCAGGAGTCCGAGGCCTGCCCGGGCGCTGCCCCGGTCGCTCGAGAACTCGATGTCGACGGGCCGCATGAGGGGGACCTCGTCGGCGAACTTGGGCTCGGGGCGGATGGCCGGGAGGGCGCGACCGACGAACTCGATGGCCTGCTGGGTGGGGCTGAAGAGCAGGACCCGGAGCTTGGGCTCCTTGTCCATCAGGTTCTCGAAGACGGTCTGGGACTCGTGGATGAAGTCGCCGACGCCGTCCCGGTTCTCGTCGTAGCCGACGTAGTCGGTCCAGAAGTTGCCGACCTCGCCCTTCCAGAAGGCGTTGCCCTTGATCTCGCCGCGCCCGCTGACGCTGACCTGCTCGATGTTGTCGATGAAGTTGTTGAGGGTGAACTGGTTGCCGCGGACGGCGGGGAGGAAGGTGACGCCGATGTCGTTGTACGCCAGGACGTTGCGGGTGAACTCTCCGGGGCGGGCGCTCGTGAACGGGGAGCCGTCGAGGTAGACGCCGACGCGGTTTCCGACGATGAGGTTCTCCTCGACGCTGAAAAGATCGGTCTCCTTCAGGCCCAGGCCGTAGCCGCTGGGGCCGCGGTTCTTGATGAGGCGGTTGCGGCGGAGGGAGACCTCCTTGGAGTACATGATGTAGATGCCCACCGAGTTGAGCGAGAGCTCGTTGTCCTCGAGGACCACGTTGTCGCTGAACATGAGGTGGAAGCCGTAGCGGCAGCGGAGGGAGGTGTTGCCGCGGACGGTGATGCCCTGGGAGTACCAGAGGACGGCGTCGCGTCCGTCGTGGATGGTGTTGCCCTCGACGAGCGTGTCGTCGGCGCGCCAGAGGCGGATGCCGTCGCCGCGGCGGGCGATGTCGAGGCCCTTGCCGCCGATCCGGTTGTTGCGGATGACGCTGCCGGGGGCCTCGCGGAGGTCGATGCCGAAGAGGATGTCGCTGAGGGTGTTGTCCTCGATGGTGGCGCGGGCGGCGAGGACGCGGATGCCGGCGTTCTCCTTGTCGAGGTCGATCCCGGTGTTGCGGACGGTGAAGCCGCGGAAGGTGACGTCGGGGGCGGCGATCTCGACGATGTCGCCGCGGCCGCCGCCGTCGAGGATGGCGCCGCCCTCCCCCCCACCGCCGAGGAGGGTGAGGGGCTTATCGATGCGGATGTGCTCGCGGTACTCGCCGGCGGGGATGGCGATAGTGTCGCCCGGGGCGGCGGCGCGGATGAGGCGCCCGATGGTCCCGGTGTTGACCTCGGCGGCGTCGCGCTGGACGGGCGCGGCGGGGGGGGCCATGTCCTGCGCGGGGCACGGTCCGGCGAGGCCGAGCGCGGCGAGGATTGCGAGCGGGCGGAGCATGGGGCGGGCCCTTCGAAGGGGGCGGGGGAGGGGGGGAGTTACGCGGGGGCGATGCGGGCCGCGGAGCGGGCGGCGGCCTTCTCGGCGGCGAAGCGGTCGAAGAGGGGCTTGTACGCGCGGCGGTGGAAGAAGAAGGCCACGAGGGTGGTGACGCTGCAGGCGATGGCCAGCCAGAGCCCGATGCCGATATCGGCGTAGGTCTTGAACTGGCCGATCCCGCCCTCGCCGAGGACGGTCGGCGTGAAGGGCTTGACGGAGGAGGAGAGCGGCGCTTCGGGGTCCAGGTTCTGGCCGAAGTTCTGCATCCAGTACTGGAGGTCCAGCAGGAAGCCGGCGGGGAAGAGCACGGCGGGGAGCGCCAGCAGCAGGGCCCAGCGGCTGTGGATGAACATGGCGCCCTCCATCATCAAGAACATCGCGAGCACGGCCCAGATGGCCATGGCCTTCTCGAGCTGCGCGGCCTCGCCGAGGGGCCGCATGCCGATGTAGTGGTTGAGGCCGTCGATCTCCTTGACATCACCGGTGAGGTGGTTCACGTAGGCGGTGAGGAAGAGGCCGTCGGGGTACTGGGGGGCCACGAGCTCCATGTGCCAGTAGGGGAAGAAGATGCTGACGAGCAGGAGGATGCGGCAGAGCGAGAGCAGCGCGGTAGGGAGGGCGTAGCGGACGGGGTGGGCGCGGAGCTCTTCGAGCGGGATGCGCGGGCCGAAGAAGCTGCGGAAGATGGTGGGCATGGTCGTGCTCCTGGATCGGGCGGCGGCTCGCCGCGGTGAACCCCGCCCCG
>JAEYVB010000206.1 GCA_023429345.1 Planctomycetota bacterium | reverse complement strand
TGTCCAGGTGGTGCCGTCCCACTCCCAGGTGTCGCCGAGATTGGCGAAGTTGTACGACTGCGAGCCGCCGAAGAGCACCGTGACAGAGCGCACGCTGTCGTACGCCATGGCGTGTCCCGAACGGCCCGAGGGGCCGGACATGGAGCGGAAGCGCCACCGACGGCCGTCGAACTCCCACGTGTCCTCGGCGCAGAGTCGCACAAAGGATTGCGAAGCGGGCACCGCCTCGTATTGCCCGCCGAACAGGACGACGGCCCCCCGCGCAGAGTCGTACGCCATCGCGTGCCCGGACCGGGGCGCCGGATCGCCGATAGGCACCCACCCGTCGCACAGCTGCGCCCGGAGTGCGCACGGATACGAAACTGAAAAAAGGAACACGAGCATCCACAAGCGCATGAAGCCTCCTCTGCTCCTGTTGCTCGGGCGGGTAGAGAGGTATACGCCCCGGACTCCGCCGGGTTGCAGCGACGCTACACCTGTACCCCGCCGCTGACCGGCATCCCCTCCAGCCCCTGCACCGGCCGGTCCTCCAGGGCCATGGGGTCCGTCGGGGCGGTGTTCACGAGCTCGCCGGGCATGGGGCGGAAGCGGCTGCCGTAGAGGCTGATGGGGCGGTTGGGCTCGTACTTGGGGAGCAGGGGGTAGATGACCAGCAGCGCGCCGCCGATCAGGATGTTGGCCAGCAGCATCGGGAGGATGCCGGTCAGGTCGAGGTAGACCATCACGCTGGTCATCACGACGACGGCGAGGGAGAGCGGGATCACCGCCTGCCAGGCCATCATCATGACCTGGTCGAAGCGCATCCGCGGCAGCGTCCAGCGGATCACCATCGCGAAGCAGACCAGCAGGATCACCTTGCCGAAATACACGAGGAACTTCAGCAGCACCGCGCCGATGCCCATCGCCTCGGGGCTCAGCCACGGGATCAGCGGCAGGTGGTACCCGCCCAGGAAGACCAGGGCGAAGAACGCCGAGCTGGTGATCATGTGGGCGTACTCGGCCAGGAAGAAGAGGGCGAACCGCATCGAGCTGTACTCGGTGTGGTAGCCGCCCACCAGCTCCTGCTCGGCCTCGGCGTTGTCGAAGGGGGCGCGGTTGGATTCGGCGAGCGCCGCCGTGTAGAAGAGGATGGCCGCGAGCGGCTGGGAGAGGATCAGCCAGCCGTGGTTCACCTGGTAGCGGATCAGCCCCTCGGGCATCACGGTGCCGACCACCAGGAGCGCGGCCAGCAGAGAAAGCCCCAGCGGGATCTCGTAGGCCAGCATCTGGGCGGTGGCGCGGAGGCCGCCGAGGAAGGAGTACTTGTTGTTGCTGGCCCACCCGCCCAGCGTGACGCCGTAGACGCCCAGGGCCGCCACCGCCAGCAGGTAAATGATCCCCACGCTCACGTGGGCCCCCGCGACATGGACGATCCCGCCGGTCCAGTTGATCCAGAGGAAACGGAAGTCGGGGACCTGCAGCATCCCGCCCCAGGGGATGATCGCAAAGCCGATCAGGGCCGGGATGATGATGATCACCGGGGCGAGGGAGAAGAGGTTCTTGTCCACGCGCTCGGGCGTGTAATCCTCTTTGAGCATGAACTTCAGGCCGTCGGCGAGCGGCTGGCCCAGCCCGAGCATGCCTTTGAGGAAGCCCAGGAACGGCAGGCCGAAGTCGAAGCCCACGCGGTTGGGGCCGATTCGGTCCTGGATGTACGCGGAGATCTTCCGCTCTAAATAGATGCAGTAGGCGACCGTGACCAGGATCACGTGCACGACCACCACGAGGACCACCACGCTGACGAGGAGCTGGGCCGGGAGCGTCATAGGGGCGGAAGTGTAGGGGCCGGTGGCACTGGCGGCCCCGCCCGGGCGTGCACGGGCGGCCCGCCCGGCGGCCGCGCATCCCGTTGCCCTGAAACCCGGCGGGCAATCTCCCGTATAGGGTTCCCGCCTGAGCGGAAGGGGCCGGAGCCAGGATCATGAAAAACACGCTGTTCGCCGGACTTTCGTCGGTCGCTGTCGTCTCGGCCGCGGCCGGGCAGGCGTGCGTCCCGGGCTGGGACGCCTCCTTCGTTGTGAACCCTTCAAACGGCGTCCAGGCACTGGCGGTGATGAGCCAGTGGACCGCCCCCGCGCTCTACGTCGGTGGGAAGTTCGAGCAGCTCGCCGGCCAGCCCATGAGCCTGGTCGCGTCGTTTTCGGAAGGTGTCTGGTCGCCCCTGGGCAACGGCATCCCGACGCTCTTCAACAGCCACGGCTTCACCGGCTGCTGCGCCCACGTCCGGGCCTTCGCCCCGACCAACGACCCGATCATCCCCGGCGTCTTCGTCGCCGGCGAGTTCATCCAGATCGACAACGTCATCTTCGAGAGCATCGGCCGCTACCAGATGGGCGCGTGGTCGCCGATGGCGGGCGGCGTCTCGATCTCCGGGTGCGCGGATTGCCAGTTCCGGGTTCACGCGCTCGTGTGGTTCCAGGGGGCCCTGCACGCGGCCGGCGGCTTCGACACGGCCGGCGGGACGGCCGCCTCCAACATCGCCCGCTGGACCGGGACCGCCTGGGAGGCGCTCGGCGCCGGCATCGGCCCGGTCTCGACG
>JAEYVB010000041.1 GCA_023429345.1 Planctomycetota bacterium | reverse complement strand
CAGCTACCGGGATCTGATCGCATGGCAGAGGACGTTCCAGACGGGTTTGCGATTGCACCGGATGGCCTCGGATCTGCCGGATTCCGAGCGTTTCGGGCTCGACTCTCAGATTCGGCGCGGCGCGGTCGCGATGGCGAGCAACATCGCGGAGGGATACGGGCGGGGGAGCACGGGCGACTACGTCCGGTTCCTGAAGGTGGCGCGGGGGTGCATGTACGAGTTGGATACTCAACTCCTTTTCTCGGTGGAGCTCGGGTATCTGCCCCGCGAGTTCTACGAGGGTCTGAAGCGGGACCTTGACGAATGCGAATGGGTTCTGGCTGGACTGATCCGCAGTATCGAGCGTCCCGAGACACACAGATAACCGCATGCGGGCTCGGTGCCTGGATGCCTTGATGGCTGGATGCCTCCTCATGAAGATCACACGCAAGTTCACCAAGGCAGGCCAGGACCCCTACTCCACGGTCGAGTGGACGAAGCGGTCCTCGAAGATCAGCAACCCCGACGGCTCGGTCGTCTTCCAGATGGACGATGCGGAGGTGCCCGCGTCGTGGTCGCAGCTGGCGACGGACATCATGGTCTCGAAGTACTTCCGGAAGGCCGGTGTGCCACAGGTCGGCTCCGACGGGAAGCCCGTCGTTGCCAAGGACGGCAGGCCCGCCACCGGTCCGGAGAAGTCGGCGAAGCAGGTGATCCACCGGCTGGCCGGGTGCTGGCGGCACTGGGGCGAGACGCACGGGTACTTCGACACCAAGGAGGATGCACAGGCCTTCTACGACGAGCTGGCGTACATGATGGTGCACC
Source organism: Planctomycetota bacterium (assembly GCA_023429345.1). Lineage (GTDB taxonomy): Bacteria > Planctomycetota > Phycisphaerae > Phycisphaerales > UBA1924 > JAEYVB01. The sequence continues at coordinate 2,993 of JAEYVB010000041.1, read as the reverse complement.
AGATGTGCGCCCCCAACAGCCCGCAGTGGTTCAACACGGGGCTGAACTGGGCGTACGGGATCAACGGCCCGGCGCAGGGGCACTGGATCGTGAACCCCAAGACCGGGGAGCCGGAGCTGGCGAAGGATGCGTACACGCACCCGCAGCCGCACGCGTGCTTCATCCAGAGCGTGAGCGATGACCTCGTCAACGAGGGCGGGATCATGGACCTCTGGGTCCGCGAGGCGCGGCTGTTCAAGTACGGGTCGGGGACGGGGACGAACTTCTCGCGGCTGCGGGGCGAGGGGGAAAAGCTCTCGGGCGGGGGCAAGTCCAGCGGGCTGATGTCGTGGCTGAAGATCGGGGACCGGGCGGCGAGCGCGATCAAGAGCGGCGGGACGACGCGCCGGGCGGCGAAGATGGTCTGCCTGGACATGGACCACCCCGACATCAAGACCTTCATCAACTGGAAGGTGCGGGAGGAGATCAAGGTCCAGGCGATGGTGGAGGGGCTGAAGCTCCTCAAAGCAAAGAACAAGGCCATCGCCAAGACGGCCTCGGACATGAAGCTGGACCTCGACTACGACTTCAACGGCGAGGCGTACCAGACGGTCAGCGGACAGAACAGCAACAACTCGGTGCGGATCCCGGACGCATTCTTCGATGCGCTCGACAAGGGCGGTGACTGGCAGACGACGTGGCGGACGACGGGGAAGGTGGCCAATACCTTCAAGGCCAGCGAGCTGTGGGGCGACATCGGGTACGCGGCGTGGCGGTGCGCCGACCCGGGCGTGCAGTTCGACGGGACGATCAACGCCTGGCACACCTGCCCGAGCGCGGGGCGGATCAACGCCTCCAACCCGTGCAGCGAGTACATGTTCCTCGACAACACGGCGTGCAACCTGGCGTCGCTGAACGTGCTGAAGTTCTACGACAGCCAGAAGCGGACCTTCGACATCGAGGCCTACGAGCACGGGACGGACATCTGGACCATCGTGCTCGAGATCAGCGTGCTGATGGCGCAGTATCCGTCGAAGGAGATCGCGCGGCTGAGCTACGAGTACCGCACGCTGGGCCTGGGGTACGCGAACCTGGGCGCGATGTTGATGCAGGCGGGGATCCCCTACGACAGCGAGGAGGCGCGGGCGGTGTGCGCCATGCTCACGGCGATCCTCACGGGGCGGAGCTACCGGATGTCGGCGCTCCTGGCCAAGGAGCACGGGGCGTTCCCGGGGTACGCGTCCGACCGGGAGAACATGCTGCGGGTGATCCGCAACCACCGGGCCGCGGCGCACGGGGAGGCGCGGGACAGCGACAACTACAAGCATCTGCGGATCCGCCCGGTGCCGATCGACCACAAACTGGTGCAGTCCGGGAGGGTGGGCATCGCCAACGGCAAGAAGCTGCTGCAGCACGCGGCGCGGGCGTGGGACGATGCCCTCTCGGAGGGGCAGCGGCACGGGTACCGCAACGCGCAGGTGACGGTGATCGCGCCCACGGGCACCATCGGCCTGCTGATGGACTGCGACACCACGGGCGTGGAGCCGGACTTTGCGCTCGTGAAGTTCAAGAAGCTCGCGGGCGGCGGGTACTTCAAGATCGCCAACGAGTCGGTGGCGCCCGCGCTGGCGGCGCTCGGGTACACCGAGTCGCAGCGCACGGACATTCTCACGTATCTGCTCGGGACGCTGGACCTGGACGTCCCGATGCCCGCGGGGGCATCGCAGGCCACGGAGGGCCTCTCTTTCCACGACTGGCTGATCAACAAGGGCTTCACGCGGGCGGACCTCGAGAAGGTGCGGGCGGCGTTGCCCGGGGTCTTCGAGCTGAAGATGGCCTTCGGGTCGTGGTCGATCGGCGAGGAGACGCTGAAGCGCCTGGGCGTCGACGCCGCGGCCGCCAAGAGCGACCCCTCGTTCAACCTGCTGAAGCGGCTGGGGCTGAAGGACAGGGAGATCGACGCCCTGAACACCCTGGTGTGCGGGACGCAGACGGTGGAGGGGGCCCCGCACCTGAAGGATGAGCATCTGCCGGTGTTCGACTGCGCCAACACGTGCGGGCGGATCGGGAAGCGGTTCATCGCGGCGGAGGGGCACATCCGGATGATGGCCGCGGCCCAGCCGTTCATCTCCGGGGCGATCAGCAAGACGATCAACCTGCCCAACGAGGCGACGGTGGAGGAGATCACCCGCTGCTACCGGCTCTCGTGGGAGCTGGGGCTGAAGGCCAACGCTTTGTACCGGGACGGGTGCAAACTGAGCCAGCCCCTGAGCTCGACGAGCGAGGGGGTGGAGAGCGAGCGGGATGAGGAGGCCGACAGCCTGGGGGAGTCGTCTACCCGCCGCGAAGCCGGTACTTTGCCTGCGGCCCCGGCGGGTGCAGCGATTGAGGCCAAGCCGGCGGCGCCGGCCGAGGTCCGGGAGGTGATCGTCCACAAGCCGATGCGGCGGCGGCTGCCGGACACGCGGCGGTCGATCACGCACCGGTTCAACGTGGCCGGGCACGAGGGGTACCTGACGGTGGGCCTCTATGAGGATGGCGCGCCGGGGGAGCTCTTCATCACGATGGCCAAGGAGGGCTCGACGATCGGCGGGCTGATGGACTCGCTGGGGACGGCGACGAGCGTGTCGCTGCAGTACGGCGTGCCGGTCGAGAGCCTGGTGACCAAGTTCACGCACCAGCGGTTCGAGCCCGCGGGCATGACGATGAACAGCGAGATCCCCTTCGCCAAGAGCCTGGTGGACTACATCTTCCGGTGGATGGGGATGCAGTTCATCCCGGGCTACCGGGAGGCCAACGCCCCGCAGCGGGCCGCGAAGCCCGGCGGCAACGGGCACGCGCAGATCGACCCCACCCCCTCGGGCGCTGGGAGCGCCCGTTCAACCCCGGAGGATCCGGCGTGGACCAGAGAGCAGAACGGACGGGCCTCGGATTTGTCGCGGGCCGCGACGCCCGCCCCCGGCCCCCGCGGCGCCCCCCCCGCCGGGGCCCCCCGCGGCCGCCCCCGGGGGGCG
>JAEYVB010000016.1 GCA_023429345.1 Planctomycetota bacterium | reverse complement strand
ACCAGGAGCGCCGCCGCTCCATCGTTGACGCCCGAGGAGTTCCCGGCGGTCACGGTGCCGCGATCGTCGCCGGCGAAGACGGGCCTGAGTTTCGCGAGCTGCTCGATCGTCGTCTCGGGCCGGGGGTGCTCGTCGGTATCGAAGCCAACGGGCGCGCCCTTGCGCTGCGGGATCTCGACGGGGATGATCTCGTCGCGGAACTTCCCGGCCTGGTGCGCCGCGTGCCAGCGCTGCTGACTCCGCAGCGCGAACGAGTCCTGCGCTTCCCGCGTGATACCGTAGCGGCGGGCGACGTTCTCCGCGGTCTCGCCCATCGAGTAGGGGTGGTGCAGCTCGGAAAGCCGCGGGTTGACGAACCGCCACCCGATCGTGGTATCCTGAAGCTCCTGGCCACGACCGTACGACGTCTCGGCCTTCGACAGCACGTACGGCGCGCGGCTCATCGATTCGACCCCGCCCGCGATGAAGACATCGCCGTGGCCCGCCTCGATCATTCTCGCCGCGATGTTCACGGCTTCGAGCCCCGAGGCGCAGAGCCGGTTGACCGTCACGCCCGGGACCGTCTCGGGGAGGCCGGCCAGCAGGGCCGCCATGCGTGCGACGTTGCGGTTGTCCTCCCCGGCCTGGTTCGCCGCGCCGAGGTAGACATCGTCGATGAGAGCGGGGTCGATGCCCGATTTCTCCATGACCGCGCGGATGACATGCGCTGCGAGGTCATCGGGTCGGATACTCGCCAGCGCGCCGGCGTACCGGCCAACGGGCGTGCGGACAGCGGCTATGACGGCGGCTCTTCGGCTCATCGCGGCTGCAGTGTATGAGCCCGGCGGCTTCCGGTTTACCGAAAATCAGCGGGCGTCGCCGTCCGCTACCGGCGGCTCGCTCGGGGCTTCGGCCGATCCGCGGCACCCTCTGATGGGTTGCCGCAGGGCGTTGCCATCGCCTCTACCCGGGGGAGACCTCCTGGGGCCTGGGAATGTGCGCGTGCTGCTCGCGATTGGTGTGCATGCAGGACCGCGACCGAAGCTCTCCCCATAAACTCGGAACCCGACGACCGCGGTGTTCGGACGGATAATCCGGCGGGACCATGCTAAGGATCACACTATGAACAGAGCACGCCTCTTTCGGAATGTCGTGTTGGTGGCGACAGCCTGCGCGGCGGCACCTAGTTGCGCCGATGCGCAGGATGGCTCCAAGTCGGGTCCTCCGGAGCAGGGGTGCACCATGGATCTCAGGCGCGCCGGAATGATGAAGGACATCGTGTCCAACGTGCTTCTGCAGAGGGTGAAGCGTCCGGAGGCGGAGGTGCGCGACTTTCTCCACAACGCGGAGACGAGGTACGCCACCGGTCAAGACCTGATGAACGCCGCCGCCCGGCACTTCGGCGTTGACGGGACGACTATGGAGGCCGAGGTCGAGTCCCTCCGCCACATCAACTGCTCGCACGGTCCGGACGGCGGGCGGCAGGGGGGCGAAGAGGGCGGGGAGGATCGCGGGGCTGCGCTCGAACTGTCGGCGTTCGCCCGCGATGTGGCGATGCACGTCGTTCTGCACGAGTTGGGGCACGCGCTGGTGCGGGAGTTCGATCTGCCGATCCTGAGCAACGAAGAGGCGATGGCGGACGCTTTCGCGACTCATTACCTGACGATGCACGTGCCGGAGCGGGCACTGGAGGTGCTGCTGGCGCGCACGACTTCACTGATGATCGAGGCCCGCGAGGTGCCCCGCGATGAATGGCCGGTCGGGGGCGAGCACGGAAGCGATGCGCGGCGGGCGTTTCAGATCGCCGCGTGGGCCATCGCGGCGGATCCGGCGAAGTACGCCCCGCTCGGGAAAGCGGTCGGGATGACCGAGGAGGATGCCCGCGAGGCCGCGGATTACGGCTCCGAGGTTCACCGGTCGTGGCGGCGGATGCTCGCGCCGCTCATGATGCCCGCGGGCCAGCGGTCGAAGGAGGCACGCGTCCTTGTCGAGGAGGGCTCGATCACGACCGACAGCGCCGCCGAACTCATCCCGTCGCTTGAATCCGTTCTTGCCGGCTTCGACTGGCATTCGCAGGTGACGATCAAGTTCGTCCCCGGCGACGGAGGGGCGAGTTGGAGCCGCGGCCGCCGCACGATCACGGTGAACGCCGAGTACCTTCGCCGATTCGTAGAGCAGGGCAGGAACGCCCGGTGATCACCAGGATTGCGGGGTCGGGTCGTCCGGTGCGCCGGTCCTTCAGGCGCGGTAGCGTGCGATCAACCGGGCCGTTCGCTCGATCGCCTGCACGGCCGCGTGGTGGTGTTGCGAGAAGTTCAGGCGGATGCTGTCGGCGGCGTCGGGGCTGAACTCGGTGCCGGGCGTAACGGTCACGCCCGCCTGGACACGGAGGGCGCGCACGAAACTGTGCAGCGGAACGCCCACCGCCGGGAGGCGGGGGAAGAGGTAGCTCCCCGCCTGCGGTGTGCGTACCGCCAGGTCGGGTACGGAAACCAGCACATTCACAAGCGCGTCGCGGATGGCCTCGTGCCTCGCGATGCGGTCCTGCAGCCACCCGGGATCCTCGGCGAACCAGGTTCGGAGGACGGCCTGGCTGTATCCGGGAGCACGCAGCGACACGATCGCCTGCAGCTTCTCCATCCGGTCGATCAGGTGCGCGGCGCCAAACGCGACGCCAAGGCGGTAGCCGCTCAAGGACTCGGTCTTTGACGGCCCCATGATCGTGATGACGCGGTCGGCGTCGATGGACGAAGCGCGAAGGTGCGTGTACACCTGACCGCGAAAGAGCAGGCGCGAGTAGAGCTGGTCCACAATGACCGTGACGCCGTATCGGTTTGCCAGGTCCGCGATGGCCGCGACTTCCGCGGGCGAGTAAACGACGCCGGTCGGGTTGTTGGGGTTGGAGAAAAGAAACGTTCGTGCCCCGGATCTGAATGCGACTTCGAGCCCTTCAAGGTCCAGGCCTGCACCCTCCCGGTGGGTCAGATAGTCCATCCGAACGGGAACGACTTCCGCGCCCAGAAACTCGACGAGCTTGCGGTTCGCGAAATAGTCGGGCCGCACAAGGGCGACCTTGTCTCCGGCGGTCACCGTGACCCCCAGCGCGAGGAACAGCGCTCCCTGCGTGCCCGGCGTGACAATTAGCTCCTTCGCACCGGAAACAGCGCGGCCGGTGAACTCCGTGAGTCTGGCTGCGACCCGTTCACGCAACTGGGCGCCGCCGCGGTACTCCGTGTACGCCTGGGAGCCGCCGCGACGCACACCCTCGACAAACTCCTCGAGAGCGCCCGGTGTGGGCCCGAATGCGTCGTCGTTTACGTCGCCGTGCGAAAAGTCCACGGGCGCGCCCGGCAGCGCTTCCCCGCGTAAATAGGCGTCGGAAGCGGCATCACTCTGGCGCACTTCCTGGCCCGGGGCGTGGGCGGTATCCAGCTTCGCGAACTTATCATCGATGAGACTCATGCGGTCTGATCATACCGCGAGCGTGCCCTGCCCCTTCTGCCTGAAGGGGTCCACAGACTGCTGCGAGTTCCGTCGAACGTCCGAGGCGCTGCAGGGGGGTGGGGTCGCGGCACGCAGGCTCAACTGCCGACGGACGTGGCGACCGTCAGCCGCACGCATCCCCGCAGCCCGGGCAGCTCTTGCCCTTGCGGAGCTCGTAGTCGTAAGGCTTGCCGCCGGCGTCGGTGGCGACAGCGCAGCAGTCGGTGAGGACGGCGCGGAGGCGGGCGCGGGCGCGCTGGGTCCGGGACTTCACGGTGGAGAGAGAGAGGCCGAGAGCGCGGGCAATGTCGGCCTGGGATTCGCCGTCCATGTCGACGCGGCGCAGCAGGGAGCGGTCGTCCTCGCCCAGGTGCATCAGCATGGGCTCGAGGCACGCGGCGAGCTCGAGGGCGGTATCCGGGCCCTGCTTCTCATCGGCCACCGCCGGATCGGCGTCCGCCAGGCCGGCGGCGGCCGCGCCCGGGCGCCCGCGCGCCCGGGAGCGGTCGATGATGGCGCGGCGGGCGACGGTGAAGAGCCATGCGGGGATGCTCTCGCCGTTGACTTCCTCGCGGCGTTCCACTAATCGGGCCAGCACATCCTGGAGCAGGTCTTCGGCATCCGCCTCGGAGCCGACGCGGCGGCGGATGAAGGCTCGCAGCCTGGCCAGGAACTCGGTGGTGAGGACAGAATCGAGCATGCCGCGCCTTGGATCAGTACGGGCAGTGTACCGCCGCCGCCCGCGTGCCGGGGAACCGCGGGCGCTTACTGGCACCCGCAGGCCCCGTCGGATCCCGCGCCGGCCCCGCAGCAGGCTTCCTTCTCGCCCGCTTCGCAGCAGGTGGAGCGGTCGCAGCAGTCGTCG
>JAEYVB010000004.1 GCA_023429345.1 Planctomycetota bacterium | reverse complement strand
GCGGGGGAGGAACTGGAACTGGGGGAATCGACGTGGCGGGTGCTGCACACGCCGGGGCATTCCCCGGGCGGGATCACGCTGTACAACGCCGCGGACGGGGCGGCGTTGGTGGGTGATGCGCTCTTTGCCGGGTCGGTTGGCCGGACGGACTTCCCCGGGAGCAGCCCGAGGGTGCTGGCGGAGTCGATCCGGCGCGAGCTCTACGCGCTGCCAGACGAGACGAGGATCTACCCGGGGCACGGGCCGGCGAGCACGATCGGGGTGGAGGCGCGAACGAATCCCTTCGTCCGGCGCGCGGATTAGAACTGTTTAAGGTTGGGCGGCGCTCAAGGCCGAGGATTCGGGCCTCGACGCGGGCTCGGTGTAAGCAGCGGCCGCGATTGCGCCGACCCGGAACGGCGCGCGGGGCGGACCCGTATGATTTTCGCTCGCCCGGCCGCGGGAGCGGCGTGGCGGTGGGAGTATCACAGCAGCCTTGGAAAGGTACCTGGCCAAACACGGGCACCGTGCCCCGCCCTGGGTGGCGTACGCGGCGGCGATCGGCGGCATCGTGGCGGTCGCGGCGCTCCGCTGGACACTGGGCGAGCTGAATCTCTTCTCGCACGTGCCGTACCTGCTCTTTGCGCTGCCGATCCTGATCGGGGCGTGGCTGGGCGGGTGGGGTCCGGGCATCGCGGCGACGCTCTTGGGCATGGCGGCGGTGGTGGTGCTACAGATCCCGCGTGACGAGTGGGCGTCGGTGCCGACGCTGGTGGGCATGGTGATGTTCGGGGTGCAGGGGGCGGTGATCACGTACCTGGGGGCGGCGCGGCTGAAGGTGATCGACTTTCTGTCGCGGGCGGCGCGTGAGCTGGACGAGCGGGTCCGTCACCGCACGCACGAGCTCTGGCTGGTGAACCAGCGGCTGGAGGCGGAGGCGATCGAGCGGGAGCGGAGGGCGGAAGAGGCCCGGCAGATGGCGGTAAAGCTGGAGGCCAGCAACCGCGAGCTGCAGGACTTCGCGTCGGTGGCGAGCCACGACCTGCAGGAGCCGCTGCGGAAGATCCAGGCCTTCGGCACGCGGCTGTCGTCGCGGTACGGCGCAAGCCTGGGGCCCGACGGCCAGGACTACATCCAGCGGATGCAGAAGGCGTCAGCACGCATGCAGACGCTGATCAACGACCTGCTGGTGCTCTCGCGGGTGGCGACCAAGGCCCAGCCGTTCACCGAGGTCGATCTGAAGGACATCGTGGGCGAGGTGCTCTCGGACCTCGAGGCGCGGATCGCCGACACGGGGGCGCGGGTCTGCGTGGGGGCGCTGCCCCGGATCGAGGCCGACCCGACGCAGATGCGGCAGCTGCTCCAGAACCTGCTGGCCAACGCGCTGAAGTTCCGCCGCAAGGATGTGCCGCCGCAGATCGAGATCGCCGGGTGGCTTGGCGGGCCGCTCGGGGAGGAGGATCCGGCCGGCCGCGGCACGGCGACGATCACCATCACAGACAACGGCATCGGGTTCGACGAGAAGTACCTCGAAAAGATCTTCACCGTCTTCCAGCGGCTGCACGGGCGGGGGGAGTTCGAGGGCACCGGGATCGGGCTGGCGGTGTGCCGGCGCATCGTGGAGCGGCACGGGGGGACGGTCACCGCCCGGAGCCGTCCCGGCGAGGGCTCGACGTTCATCGTGCAGCTGCCGGTGACGCAGCCGGACGGACCGAGCGACAGCCCGGACGGTGAAGCGGCGGTTGTCAACCTGGGCGAAGGGGCCGCGGACGCGGCCACGACGGATGCGGCGCACGGAGAAGCGCCCGAAGACCTGCAAGGAGCAACCCATGCGGCAAGCGCATAACCCCATCGTGATCCTCCTGGCCGACGACGACGCGGACGACCGGATGCTGGCGCGGGATGCGCTCACCGAGAGCCGCCTGGCGAACGACTTCCGCACCGTCGAGGACGGCGAGGAGCTGCTGGACTACCTGAAGAGCCGCGGCAAGTACGCCGACCGCGCCGCCCACCCGCGCCCGGGGCTTATTCTGCTCGACCTCAACATGCCGCGCCTGGACGGCCGCGAGGCGCTCCGAGAGATCAAGTCGGACCCCGAACTCCGCCAGATCCCGGTCGTGGTGCTGACCACCTCCAAGGCCGAGGAGGACATCTACCGCAGCTACGACATGGGCGTGAACTCCTTTATCACCAAGCCCGTGACCTTCGACGGGCTGGTGGGGGTGATGAAGACGCTGGGACGCTACTGGATCGAGATCGTGGAGCTCCCGCCCGAGACCACCCCGGGGCGCCGCGGCTGATGGCGGAAGAAACGCTGGACATCCTGCTGGTGGAGGACGACGAGGACGACCAGGTCCTGGTGCGGGCGGCCCTCGACGAGGTGCCCGGGACCCGCTACCGCCTGGAGTGGGTGAAGGAATACGACGCCGGCCTCGCTCGCTTGCGCGAGCGGCACTTCGACGCGGCCCTCATCGACTACCGGCTCGGATCGCGGGACGGGCTGGAGCTGATCCGGGCAGCGATCGCCGGCGGCGTCACGACGCCGTTGATCCTCCTGACCGGACAGGCCCGAGGGGTGCTGGACCTCGACGCGCTGGGCGCGGGCGCCTCGGACTTTCTCGACAAGCAGCGGGCGACGCCGGACCTCCTGGAGCGGTCCATCCGCTACTCTGTGCAGCGGAAAAAGTCCGAGCAGGACCGCCTGCGGCTGCTGCAGGAGCAAGGCGCGCGGGAGCGGGCGGAGGAGACTTCCCGGGCGGTCCGGGAGCACGTGCTGAGCCTGGAGTCGGAGATCGCCGAGCGGCGGCGGGTCGAGGCGGAGCTGCGCGCCAGCGAGGAGCGCTTCCGGCAGCTCGCCAACGCCATGCCGCAGATCGTCTGGGCCGCCGACGAGAACGGGCGGCCGCGGTACGTGAACCACCGCTGGTTCGAGTTCACCGGGCTCTCGACGGAGGACATGCGGGCCAGCAGCGTGTACGCGGCGGCCGTCCACCCCGATGACCTGGGGCTGACCCGGGAGCGGTGGCGCGGGTCGGTGGAGCGGGGGTCGGTCTACCAGGTGGAGATCCGTCTCCGGCGCAAGGACGGGCGGTACCGGTGGCACCTGGTGCGGGCCGTGCCGGTCTCGGATCCGCACGGGCGGATCGACCGCTGGTACGGGACGTGCACCGATATCGACGACCACAAGCGGGCGGAGCAGGCGGTGGCGGAGCACGCGCGGCGCCTGGCGGCCTCGAACGCGGAGCTGGAGAGCTTTGCGTACGTGGCGAGCCACGACCTGAAGGAGCCGCTGCGGGGGATCAGCGCGTACGCGGAGATGCTGCTGGAGGACCTGGGCCCGGCGGCGCGGGAGGAGGACCGCGAGCGGCTGAGGACGCTGGTGCGCCTCTGCCGGCGGATGTACGACCTGCTCGATTCGCTGCTTGAGCTCTCGCGCGTCGGCCGCGGCGAGATGGCGATGGAGGAGACCGACCTCAACGTGCTCGTAGCGGAGGTGATGGAGTCGCTGCGGGCGCGGCTGGAGCAGGAGCACGGCGAGGTGACGGTCGGGCGGCTGCCGACGGTGCTGTGCGACCGGGTCCGGGCCGGGCAGGTCTTCATCAACCTCGTGGCCAACGCCCTGAAGTACAACGACAAGCCGGTGAAGCGGGTGGAGATCGCCTCGGAGGTGCAGGACGGCCATCATGTGATCTCGGTGAGCGACAACGGGATCGGCATCGCCGACCGGCACCACGACGCGGTGTTCCGGGTCTTCCGGCGGCTGCACCCGCGGGACGCCTACGGCGGCGGGACGGGGATGGGCCTGGCGATCGTGCACAAGATCATCCAGCAGCACGGCGGGCGGATCTGGCTGCGGAGCCGGCCGGGCGAGGGCACGACGTTCTACTTCACGCTGGGGCCGGCGGCGGGCGGGGCCGACCCGTCGCTCACGGCGGGCCAGCCGGAGCGGAACGCCTCCGGGCGGGGGGCGAGTTTGATAGAGCCGCGCCGGACTTCTACCGTTGTGGCCGAACCGCCTCTGTAGCTGAAAGGACGGAGTCAATGGCTATCCGCGTCGGGATCAACGGCTTCGGCCGCATCGGTCGGCTTGTCTACCGCATTTCGCTGGACCATCCGGAGATCGAGGTCGTCGCGGTGAACGATCTCGTGCCGGCGGACAGCCTGGCGTATCTGCTGAAGTACGACACCATGCACGGGCGGCTGAAGCCCGGGGGCAAGCTCGCGGCGGTGTCCGCGACCGAGGACTCGTTCACCGTCAACGGGAAGACAACGCGGACCTTCGCCCTGAAGGACCCGGCGCAGCTGCCGTGGAAGGACCTCGGGGTGCAGTACGTGCTGGAGAGCACGGGCCTTTTCACCGATTTCGACAGCGCCAGCAAGCACCTCCAGGCCGGGGCCAAGCGCGTGGTTCTCTCGGCGCCCACCAAGAGCACGGAGCAGGTCCCGACGCTCTGCCTGGGGGTCAACCACGAGCAGTACGACCCCGCGAAGCACACGATCATCTCCAACGCCAGCTGCACGACCAACTGCCTCGCCCCGATCGCCAAGGTGATCCAGGACAGCTTTGGGCTGGCCGAGGGCCTCATGACCACCGTGCACGCCGTGACCGCGACCCAGCCCACGCAAGACGGGCCGAGCAAGAAGGACTGGCGCGGCGGGCGCAACGCCTACATGAACATCATCCCCGCCAGCACGGGCGCCGCCAAGGCCGTGACGCTCTGCATCCCGGCGCTCAAGGGGAAGCTCACCGGCATGTCCTTCCGCGTGCCCACGGCCGATGTCTCCGCCGTCGACCTGACCTTCCGCACGGCCCGGCCGACCTCGCTGAAGGAGATCGACGCGGCGATGCGGGCCGCGGCCGAGGGGGCGATGAAGGGCGTCCTCGCCTACACCGATGAGGAGGTCGTCTCGAGCGACTTCGTCGGCGACCGGCACAGCTCGATCTACGACTCGAAGGCGGGCATCGAGCTCAACAACCAGTTCTTCAAGATCGTCAGCTGGTACGACAACGAGGCGGGCTACTCCGCCCGGTGCGTCGACATGCTGAAGCTCCTCGCGGCCAAAGACGGCGTCCGCTGACGGACAGGCTCGGGTGCCACCGGTGGGGCCGTCCCGGATTCGGGACCGGCCGGGGGCGCGTGCGCCTATCCGGAGCAGCGCACCGACTTCGGCCGCGGTTGAGCGGATTTCACGTGTCTTTCTCGGAGGTCGGGGTACGTTGAAGTGCAGAAGGCTCCGGCTCTCCGATGGCCCACCCTCGGAGAGTCAGGGTCACCCGATTCGCGGGCTCAGCCCCAGAGCGCCCGGCGGAGTTCGGCCGGGGTGGCGTTGGCGGGGATCACCTGCACGCCGCTGGAGCCGTTGGACCCCGGCCCCTGGTCCGCCCCCACCACCACCACGCGCCGGCCGGGCTTGCCCTCGAGGAAGGCCCGCCAGCGCGACTCGCCGTCGCTCAGGTTGTCGGTGATCCAGAGGTTGGCGGCGTCCAGGTCCTCGGGCGCGCGGACGGTGACGCCGCGCATGCTGAGGAGGGAGGCGATCAGGCTGCGCTTGCGGAGCTCCCCGATCTGCACCACGGCGATGGTCGGCTGGTCGGGCGTAGCGCCCTCGGTGCCCGGGATGTGGCACGTAAAGCGTGCCCCCGAGCCCGGGGCGGAGTCGATCTCGAGCCGTCCCTCGATGCGCTGCACGATCGAGTGGATGAGGGCGAGGCCCAGCCCGGTGGAGATGCCGCGGGGCTTGGTGGTGAAGAAGGGCTCGAGGCACCGCTGCCGCACGCTCTCGCTCATGCCGGGGCCGTCGTCGGCGACCTGAATGGCGACGCCGCCGGGGCGGCGCCGGGCGGTGATCTGCACAGAGCCGCGCCCGAGCGAGCGGAGCGCATCGGAGGCGTTCTGCACGAGGTTGAAGACGATCTGCGTGAGCAGGTGACGGGGCATCCGCACGCGGGGGAGGCCCGGATCGGCCTCGTACGCGAGGTGGACGCCCGGGGGGAGCACGTTGCGGAACATCGGCTCGGCGTCGGGCCACCACGTCTCGAGGTCGGTGGTCTCCGTGCTGCGTTCGTCGCCCCCGGTGTCCATCGAGAGCATGCGGAGCCCGCCGGAGAGCTTGCGGAGGTAGCCAATGCAGGTGCCGATCCCGTCGAGGGCGGCGCGGACCTCCTCGGTCTTGGGCTCGTGCTCGAGAGACTCGATCCGGGCCTGGATGGGCAGCAGGAGGTTCCCCATGTCGTGCCCGAGCCCCGCGCAGAGCGTGCCCAGCGCGGCCATGCGCTCGGCGAGGCGCAGCTGGTTCTGCGATTCCTGGAGCTCGCGGGTGCGCTGCTCCAACTGCAGCGCGTGGCGGCGGACCTCCTCGGTCTTGCGCTGCAGCTCGACGAAGACCGAGACCTTGGCCCGGAGGATCTCGGGGATGAGCGGGGCGAGCATGTAGTCCACCGCGCCCAGCGAGTACCCCCGGAGCACGTCGGTGTCCGCGAGGTTGATGGCCGAGACGAAGATGATCGGGGTGTGGGCGCTGCGGGGGCGGCCGCGGATGAGCTGCGCCGTCTCGAACCCGTCCATCCCGGGCATGTTCACGTCGAGGATGACGGTGGCGAACTCGTGATCGAGCATCTGCCGCAGCGCCTCGCGGCCGGAGTTGGCGGTGACGATCCGGACCCCGAGCGGGGCGACGGCCGTCTCCAGGGCGAGGATTTTGCCCGGGTTGTCGTCCACGATGAGCACGGAGACGCCCTCGTCGGGGGTCCGGACCGGCTCGGGATTCTGGGCGACGTCCGCCCGTCCTTCAGGCATGAGAGGCCGTCTCCAACGACTTGCTCCAGTTGCAGAGCTGGGACAGCAGCTGCTCCGGGGCAACCGGCTTGGGAATGTAGTCCGACGCCCCGGCCTCGATGCACTTCTCCCGGTCGCCCTTCATGGCCCGGGCCGTAAGGGCGATGATCGGAAGCCGCCGGAACTGCTCGATCGCCCGGATCGCCCGCATCGTGTCGTAGCCGTCCATCTCCGGCATCATAATGTCCATGAGGACGATGTCGATGCCCTCCGTCGACTGGAGCATGCTGATGGCGTTGCGGCCGTTCTCGGCGTAGAGCACCTCGATCTTGTAGCGTTCCAGGAGGCTGGTCAGGGCGAAGATGTTGCGGACATCGTCGTCGACCACCAGCACCTTCTTCCCGGCCAGGAGCTTCAGCTCCTCCGGGTCCAGCCGCTTGGTCGCCACCCGCTGCGGCAGCACCACCACCGGCGGGTGGACGTAGGAGCGCAGCTCGCCGACCAGCTCCTCGGAGCTGTGCACGGTCCGAACACTGACCTTGGGGCCGGCCTTCTTGAGCTCGCCCGCGGCCTTCCGCGACAGCGGCTTGGCCCCGTAGAAGATGATCGAGACGCGCCGGATGTCGTGCGACTCGTCAATCCGGGCCAGGAACTCGCGCAGGCTGCCGGGGGTCTGCAGGTCGTACACCAGGCACTCGGCGCCGGTGCTCCGGAGCGCCTCGATCGCCGCCGACTGGTCCGCGGCCGGGGTCGCCGTGATCTCCTTGCTCTCGATGACGGAGGCGATCCGCGCCTGGAGGTCGCCGCCCAGCAGCACGACGCGCCGGCGCGGGGCCGGGTTGATCACGCTCTTCATCAGCGACTCGAGGGCGCTGGCGTCGACGGGCTTGAGCCAGTAGGAGGCCGCGCCCTGGGCCAGCACTTCCTCCTGGCCGTCGGCCACGCCGGAGATGATGTGCACCGGAATGTCGCGGGTCTCGGCGTTCTTCTTGAAGGCGTCGAGGACCTCCGAGCCGGTCATGTCGGGCAGGCGGAGGTCCAGGGTGATCGCGGCGGGGCGGAAGCGGCGGGCCAGGGCCAGGGCGGTGTCGCCGCGGGAGGCGATGAGCACCTTGAGGCCCACCCGGTGCGCGAGGTCCAGCAGGATCCGGGCGAAGTTGGGCTCGTTCTCGACCACGAGCAGCACCCGGTCCCCGGTCTGCACCGTCGAGACATCGTCCACCAGGTCGAAGCTCGGGCGCGGCATCGGCATGAGCCCCGCGGCCACCGCCTCGCGCTCGCCCTCGGGGAGCAGGCGCGTCGCCAGCCCGCGCGACCGCACCGCGACGGTGGGGTGCTCGTCGGGGAGGTACAGCGTGAAGGTCGAGCCCTGCCCGACCACGCTGTGCAGGCGGATCTCCCCGCCCAGGAGGCGGGCGATCTCGCGGGAGATGGAGAGGCCCAGGCCCGTGCCGCCGTACTTTCGGGCGGTGGAGCCGTCGGCCTGCTGGAAGGCCTCGAAGATGAGCCGCTGCTTGTCCCCCGGGATGCCGATCCCGGTGTCGGTGACGGAGAAGGCCACGACGCTGCGGGCGTTGTTGAGAGACTCGTTGTCGCTGCTCCAGCCGCTGGTGGCCCGCTTCAGGGTCAGCGAGACGCGCCCGCGCTCGGTGAACTTGAAGGAGTTGGAGAGGAGGTTTTTGAGGACTTGGCGGAGGCGTTTGGAGTCGGTCGAGAGGATGTGGGGGAGGGTGTCTTCGGCGGTGATGTCGAACGCGAGGCCCTTGTCCTCCGCCACGTGGCGGAAGGTGCGGTCCACGTACTCGCGCAGGTCGCCGAAGAGGACCTCGTCGATCTCCACCGTCACCGTCCCCGACTCGATCTTCGACAGGTCCAGGATGTCGTTGATCAGCGCCATCAGGTCCGAGCCGGCGCCGTGGATCGTCTTGGCGTACTGCACCTGCCGGCCGCTCAGGTTGCCCTCGGGGTTGTCCGCCAGCTGGTGGGCCAGGATCAGCAGCGAGTTCAGCGGCGTCCGCAGCTCGTGGCTCATGTTCGCCAGGAACTCCGACTTGTACTTGCTCGTCAGGGCCAGCTGCGCGGCCTTCTCCTCCAACGCCTCCTTGGCCTGCTCCACCTCGCGGTTCTTCCGCTCCACCTCCGAGTTCTGGTCCACCAGCAGCCGGGCCTTCTCCTCCAACGCGGCGTTGGTCCGCTGCAGCTCTTCCCCCCGGGCCTGGAGCTCCCCGGCCAGGGACTGGGACTGCTTGAGCAGCTCCTCGGTCCGCATGTTGGCCTCGATCGTGTTGATCACGATGCCGATGGACTCGGTGAGCTGGTCGAGGAACATCTCGTGCGTGGCGCTGAAGTGCTGGAAGGAGGCCAGCTCGATGACGGCCTTGATCTGCCCCTCGAAGAGCACGGGGAGGATCATGATGCTCGCGGGCGGCGCTGCGCCAAGGCCGGAGTTGATCTTCAGGTAGTCGCCGGGGACCTCGGTGAGGACGATGCGCTCTTTCTCGATCGCGCACTGGCCGACCAGCCCCTCGCCCAGGCGGAAGGCCTGGCCGTCGTGCAGGTCGGCGCGGTACCCGTAGCTGGCGAGCAGCCGCAGGACCGGCTCCCTGCTGGAGGTGTCCATGAGGTAGAAGACGCCCTGCTGCGCGGTCACCAGCGGCGCCAGCTCGGAGAGGATGAGCTTCGACACCGCCAGGAGGTCGCGCTGGCCCTGGAGCATGCGGGTGAAGCGGGCGAGGTTGGTCTTGAGCCAGTCCTGCTCGGAGTTCTTCTGCGTGGTGTCACGCAGGTTCTTGATCATCTCGTTGATGTTGTCCTTGAGGACGGCCACCTCGCCGCGGGCGTTGACCTGGATGGAGCGGGTCAGGTCGCCCTTGGTGACGGCGGTGGCGACCTCGGCGATGGCGCGCACCTGGGTCGTCAGGTTCTCGGCGAGCTGGTTGACGTTGTCGGTCAGGGCCTTCCAGATGCCGGCCGCGCCGGGCACGCTGGCCTGGCCGCCCAGCTTCCCTTCCACGCCCACCTCGCGGGCCACGCTGGTGACCTGGTCGGCGAAGGTGGCGAGGGTGTCGATCATGCCGTTGATGGTGTCGGCCAGGGCGGCGATCTCGCCCTTGGCCTCGAGCTGGAGCTTCTGGCGGAGGTCGCCGTTGGCGACGCCGGTCACGACCTTGGCGATGCCGCGCACCTGGGCGG
>JAEYVB010000408.1 GCA_023429345.1 Planctomycetota bacterium | reverse complement strand
CCTGGCCTGGGGGATGCCGGTCTCGGCGTTGCCCCTGGCGCTCTACGCGGCCGCCCTGGCGCTGGCCCTGGGCCGCTACCGGGCGCTGGTGGCGTGGTCCCCCGAGGCGGCGTGGCTCATCCTGCTCGGCCTCATCCTCGCGCCCCTGGGGATCCTCGAGCACCACGCGGGGCTGCTGGACTCGGGCCTCCCGGGCGCCGGCGGCTACGCCCGCGCCCTCACCCTCGAATGGCACGCCCTCGACACCGTCTTTGCCGGCGCCAACGCCCTGCTCTACGGCGCCGGGATCCTCGCCGCGACGCCGCCCGGCGCTCCCCGCCCCATGCGCTCGCGACGGCTCTACTTCATCGCCGCCTTCGCCTTCCTCTCCACCTTCGGCCACCACCACTACGCCTCGCCCCAGCCGCACCTCCTGAAGATCACCGCCCTCCTCGCCAGCCTTTTCGCCGGCGTCTCCTTCGTGCGCCACGCCCGCGCCGCCCGCAAGATCGGGGCGCACCTGAGCGGCCCCGCCGCCCCCTTCCTCGCCGCGGCCGAGTGGTGGACGCTCTTTGCCATCGGCTCGGGCTTCCTCCTGGCCATCCCCCACATCAACCACTACCTCCACGGCACCTACGCGATCGTCGCCCACGCCATGGGCGCGACGATCGGCGTGAACACCATGCTGGCGATGGCCGGCATGGTCGCCTTCTCGGCCGACGCCGGCGGGGCGCCGCTCGGGCCGCCCGTCCGGCGGGTCTCCCTCGTGGCCGCAGCGCTGGTGGTGACCCTCCTGAGCGCCGGCCTCCTCGAGGGTGCGCTCCGCCCGGGGAGCACCTACTGGGAATACCGCCCCGCGGTCCGAGCCGCCCTCCTGCCGCTGGCCCTCCTCGGGCCCGCCCTGGCGATCACCCTCGGCGGACTGATCCGCCGTCTCGCCCGCGGCCGCTGAAAAAGACAACACCCGCCCTTGCTCGGGGCGGGTGCTGATGGGCAACGGGGCTGGACTGGGGGTCCCTGGTGGGCCCCCCGTGGTGGTGGTGGAGGCCCCGTCGCCGGTGGTGGGTGCTGGGGAGGTGCTGAGTGCTGGGGACTGAGTGCTGGATCCTGAGGTCCCGCTCAGTCCTCAGTCCTCAGTCCTCATTACTCTCCGAAATCCCGCGGCCGACGGGTGGTCCGGCCGCGGAGTGAGCTGCGCGGGACGAGTGGCCCTGGTCGGACCTCCGCATCCGCCATGCCGTCCGTGGCAAACGGCGGACTCAGGCCGGCGCTTCCCTGCGCTGCCCGATCCGTGTGATCCAACGTGGGGCCCGAATCCGTTCGGTGCCGCCCGCGAGCAGTTCGGTTGTCAGACTCTGCCAAGGCCTGGCCCCTCGTCTCCGACGAGCGCAGGCTCTCTCTTCCTACCTCCCGCCGGCCCGATCCGTGGGCCCGGCCGAGAAGCAAGCGCCGCGTCGCGTTCCGTGCGTGCGGCGGGTATCGATCCGTCCCGGGGCTAGGCGCCCGGGCGTGCCCCCATCCGTGAGACCAGTTCCGGGAGCCGTGCGAAGCGTTCTCGCTCCCCCGCCGACCAGGCGGCCCGGTCGCGGACCTCCAGCCGGTTCCGCGCCCCGACGATGACTACTTCCTGCGAGCCTTCCAGCCCGGACAGGTCCAAATGCCGCTTGGGCAAGGGGATGCGCCCCTGGGCGTCCATCTCCAGCCGCTCGGCCAGGCTGAAGAAGTTGGCCTCCAGCTCCGCCTGGTCCTGCCCCGGGAAGAGCGACGAGTCCATCCGCCCCGCGAGGTCCTCGAAGGTCCGCTCGGTGAAGAGCTTCAGCAGCCCCTTCTCCGGGACGCAGTACCACGCGGCCCCATCCCGCTCGGGGGAGAGCTGGTTCCGGTACTTGGCCGGGATGGCCAGCCGGAGCTTGGAGTCGATCGCGTGATCGGAGTGTCCGGTGAAGAGCACGGTCGCCAGGCTCCATGGGCATGCGTGGGATTATGACCCACTGTTCCCCACGATGCAAGACCAACATGGGCACCGGCTCAACATTTCTGATTTTCGGCGTTCGGGCGGCTCCCCGGCCCTGTTCTCGGCGTGTTCTCAGGGCGGCTTGCGGTTTTTACCCCCGCGGGTATCCTCCCCACTCTCACTTCCTACACACGAGGAGTGGACACATGGTGGAGAACTCGCCCGGGGCCATCCGGCGGGCGCTGGAATGCTGGACGCGCGGTCGGTACATCCTCACCGCGGCGCACGAGCAGAAGCGGACGGGGGTGTTCGTGGAGTCCGCGCAGCCGGTGGGCATGGACCCCCCGCTGATCTGCGTCGCGGCGCGCAAAGGGCACCCCATCGGGCCCATGATCCGCGACACCCGCCACTTCGGGCTCTGCGAGCTCACGGATGCCGACAAGGTGATGCTGAGGAAGTTCGCCTTCGACGGGTGGGACCGCGGCGACCCCTTCGAGCTCTTCGAGATCGTGCGCTCCAGGCGCGGGTGCCCGCTGCTGAAGAAGGCGGCCATCGCCCTGGAGTGCGAGGTCTTTCTCCACCTGGACCTCGAGCGGGAGTGCGAGCTGTATATTGGGGAAGTCACGGCGGTGCGTATGCCGCCGGCCTGAGCCCCGCCCCCTCCCTCTCCCCCGAACCTCAAGCTCCCCCAAAGGTGTCCCGATGCCGGTCGGTGTTCCTGGTAGGCGATACAGCGCGGCCGCCCTGCTGCTCCTCACCGTCGCCGGCTGCGCGGGCACGCCGCGCGGCGCGACCTTTCAGCCCAAGATCGCGGACGATTCCAGGGCGGTGGTCTA
>JAEYVB010000370.1 GCA_023429345.1 Planctomycetota bacterium | reverse complement strand
CGGTTCTGTTGCGTACGCGAGCGCTATCACCCCGCCCACGACCAGCCCCCACGCCACAAACTCGAGCGCCAGCGCCGCCACCACCTCAAGAGGCCACCGCCCCAGCCACCACATCGTCTGCGGCCAGACGATCGCCTGAACCGGGACCAAGACCACCACCAGGTCGTGCACCATTCCGGAGACCGGCCGATCGTCCCTTTGCTGGCTCAGGCGGATCAGTGGCCATACCAGGACCAGCCCGGCGGCGACCGTCATCATGAGCGCCCGCGCGGCCGGCTGCATCGTCTCGGGCGTCGGGTAGCCTCTCGCCACCACCGCGAGCATCGTCACGCCCGTGGCCGTGAAAAGAAATACGGTCCAGAGCAGTGCAAAGATCCGCGGCTCACCGCGACGATGCGCCCAAGGGTCGATGGTCCGCTTCGGTTCTGGGGGGTGGTCGGGGGGCCTCGTCGGGGCGACCAGCGGCCGCGCAACCTCGTCCGACCATGCCGCGTTCTGGGGCGACTCATTGCTCGCGAGCGGTGTTTCCGGAGCCGGCAGCGCCGGGTCGGGCTGCGCCGGTTCCTGGGTCATGGCTGCGTCGAGCTGGCGGTCGCGGTGTCTTCCACCAGCGTGTAGACGCTGGTCACATCCACGAGCCGCTTGGACACATCGATACGGCTGTGCCGCTGGTGAAGGGCATCGATCCGCCCCAACTTGGCCGCGGTGGACAACTGCCCCGGAATCGTGTCCGAGGGCGCCCCGCCCCACACCACTTTGCCGTTCCATCGCGTGATCAGGACCAGCTCCTTCCGGGACAAGTATTCGCCCACATCGATCGCGGCGACCTGGTCCGCCCACGGGCGTGAAGAAATAAGCGCGAGAAGTTCGAGACCCGCCTGCACATCCGCCCCCGGCCAGACCAGCCCGACCGCCGGCCGGCCACCCTCGAGCCGCGGCTCCCTGGCCGCCCCGACCAGGGCCTTCAGCGGCGAGCCGTCTCGCGGGTAGACCATGGGCAGGATCTCCCCCCGCTGCCCCACGAGGTAGTCCGAGCCTTCCCGCCGTACGACCGCCGTCGGCACACGCCATACGGCCTCGACGCGGATGCTGCCGTTCCGCTGCCGCTCCACCGTTTTGACGAACTCGATCCACCCCGAGCGGCCCGCGGCGTCCGCCACACCCTTCAGCGCCGCCGCGCTGAATGGGTCCGGGTGCCGCTCCAGTTCCTGGTGCGCCGATGCGAGCATGACATCGCGGACTTCCCGCGGCAGCCACGTGTCCCCGGATGTGCCGGTCGGCCACCCGAACTCGATTCTGGGCGCTGTCGCCGCGGCCCGGTCGGCGAGCCTCGCCTGGAGCCGCGGAGCCCCGACGAGAAGGCCCGTCGCCAGCCCGGCGGCCACGGCAACGCTCATCCCGACGGTCGCGACCCGTGCCGCCTTCGCCATCGCCGCGGCCCGGCTCTCCGCCTTCGCGGCCCTGCGACGCTTCTTTGCTTCCCTGCGGCCCGCTCTGTCCTTCATCGCGCTCCCTGACTGTCTCCACGCCCCTCTCGGGACGCCGCATCGATCATCCGTGATCGCGGATCGCCATTTCGACCAGCTTCGCGCAGAGTTCGCCCATCTCCAGGCCGATCTTGCGCGCCGCTTTCGGCACCAGCGAGGTCGCCGTAAACCCCGGCATCGTGTTTATCTCCAGCAGCCACGGCCGGCTCTCGCCGTCAAGCAGAAAGTCCACGCGAGAGACGTGCCGAACCCCGATGGCCCGGCCGAGTGTCTCCGCGTATTCCTGCACTTGCCGCTTGACTCCTCCGGGCAGTTCCGGATCGACGTGGTACTGCGTGTCCGTCCGCTTGTACTTGGCCTCGTAGTCGTACGGCCCATCCGCCGGCTGGATGTGGATGACAGGCAGCGGCTTTCCGTCCAGCAGGCCGACTGTCAGCTCCTTGCCCTGGATGAACCGCTCGATCATAAAGGCTCGGCCCGGCTTGGCCTGGATGTCCGCAACCACGGCCGGCCGCGCCGTCGCCCAGCACTTTTCGCAGTGGATGATGTGAAGCCCCACGCTCGACCCGTCGTGCACAGGCTTCATGACGACTGGGAACGGGATCGGGCTCACGGCATCGCCGGGGTTGAAGACGCACGCCTCCGCGGTCGGGATCCCCGCGCGGGCCGCGAAGAGCTTGCTCGCCATCTTGTCCATCGCGAGCCGCGCCGCCGGGGGGCGGCAGCCGACGTACGGACGGCCGTCCCGCTCCATCAGATCCTGCAGGGCGCCGCCCTCGCCGAAGGCCCCGTGCAGCACTGGGAAAATCACATCGCCGGGCATTCCACTCAGCTCGTCGAGAGAGACCCGATCGATAACGCGGTACTCCACCCGATACCGTCCCCCGGCGCGCAGGGCCTCCGCCACCCCCTTGGAGCTGTTCAGGCTGACTTCGCGTTCGGCGTCGGGACCGCCGCCCAGGACGAGTACGGTTTTCATCTGTGTAGTTCCGTGCGGCCCTCTATATCGGCCTGATGGCGCCCGGAACCGTATCGCACGCGGCTAGTTTCGGCGGCCCCAGACCACCACCTCGGGTTCTAGCCCTACGCCAAACGCCCCCTCCACCCGCTGCACAACCTCGTCCATGAGGGCGATGACGTCGTTGGCCCTCGCGTCGGCGGAGGCCACCAGGAAGTTCGCGTGCCCCCGGCTGACTTCCGCTCCGCCCGCCCGCAGCCCCTTGCACCCCGCCCGGTCGATCAGCATCCCTGCGCTCACCCGCGTGCCCGCCCTGCCGATCCCCTCGACGTCGCGGGCGAGCGTGGGGTTCCGGAAGCAGCAGCCCGCCGAGTTCGCGGCCATGGGCTGCGACGCGGCCTTGTAAGCCATGACCTCCTTCAGTCTCGTCCGAAGCGCTGCCGGGTCACCGGGCGTCAGATCCATCTCGACCGCTGTGATGACCACATCCGTGAGGCCCGAATGCCGGTAGGAGTACGGGACCTCGCTCCGCTCGAGGGATACAACGCGGCCGTCTCGCCGGACCGCGTGAATCCTCGAAACCACATCGGCCACCTGCCCAAAGCTGCCCCCCGCGTTCATCATCGCCGCCCCGCCCACGCTCGCCGGGATGCCGCCGAGGCCTTCCATGCCCGCCAGCCCGCGTCGGACCGACTCGTTGACAAGCTTCGGCAGATTGGCCCCTGCCGTCGCGATCACCCGCGTGCCGGGCCCGCGCGGCCCATCCTCAAAACGCACGGCCCGCATTGACGGCTCGTTCATCGCCAGCACGAGCTCTTCCACGCCCTCATCGGCCACCAGCAGGTTCGCTCCGTCGCCCAGAACCACGAGCGCAGGGTCCATTTCCAGGCAGCGCAGCACATCCTCGACCGATCGCGGCCGCGCCAACCGCCGCGCCCGCCCGCCGATGCGGTACCACGTCGGGATCGGCGCATCACGCTCGATCAGAAGCTCATCCACGGCTGAGGGCATTGCTCCTCCTTGAGATCCCCGCCCGCATTCAGACCGCCACCGCCTTGAGCCTGGCCCCCGAATCCATGTAACCGAAGGCGACCTGATTGACCGGGCCAGCCCCCATCACCACAAGCACATCCCCGTCTCGGCAAACGTTCTCGAGTTGCTCGACGATCGCCTCGAAGGGGTACAGGTGCATCGCCCGAACGTTCCGCTGCCGCAGGCGGTCCACCAGGTCGGCCGCGGTCACCTTCTGCCGCTCCTCCTGGCTGTCCCGGACGAAATAGATGTGCGGGACGATGACGACATCGGCGCTGCTGAACGCGCTGGCGAACTCCTCCAGCAGGTGACGGGTCCGCGAGTGCTGGTGCGGCTGGAATACGCAGACCAGCCGGCCGCCGCGGTCCTGCGGCCGCTCGAAGTCCCGCAGCGCTCGCAGCGTCGCGTCGACCTCTGTGGGGTGGTGCCCGTAGTCGTCGTACACCCGGACCGAGCCGCCCCCGGCGAGCAACCGTTCGCCCAACAGCTGCATCCGGCGGTCGATCCCCGCGAAGTTCGCCAGCGATTTCGCGACAGTTTCCGGTTCCGCGCCCAGCATGATCGCTAGGGCGCAGGCGGTCGCCGCGTTCATCGCGTTGTGGACCCCCGGCATCCGCATGACCCACCGGGCCATGATCCTTGATCCGTCCTGCTCGCTCATCAACGTCACCCGCCGCGTATCGGGATCGAAGCTCACGACCCAGTCCGCCTCCGGCGAAAAACCGATGGTCTCCACGCGGCACGACACGCCGGCCGTCACCTCACGGGGGTGCGCCCCCTCGTGGGCGATCAGCAGCCGGCCCCCTTCCGCGGCGGGCGCGACCAGCTTCGCGAAATCATGGAAGCTCTCGACCACGGCATCCAGC
>JAEYVB010000359.1 GCA_023429345.1 Planctomycetota bacterium | reverse complement strand
CCCTCGAGGACCTGGCCTGCCGCTCCTGCTTCCTGGGGTACCGGGTCCCCCGCTCGCCGGCCTTCCCCTCCCACGCCTGCCTGAGCCTGAACGAGTGCGTGGTCCACGGCACCGCCGGGTACTACACCCAGCCGATGAAGGCGGGGGATGTGCTGAAGATCGACATCGGCGTCTTTTTCGAGGGCTGGGTCGGGGATGCCGCCTGGACCTACGTCTTCGGGGAGATGTCCCCGCTGGTCAAGCGGCTGACGGACTCGGGCAAGGAGTCCCTCCGCCGCGGCATCGAGCAGCTGCAGCCCGGGCGGAACCTCCTGGAGTGGGCCCGGGCGGTGCAGACACACGTGGAGGGCGAGTGCGGGTTCCACCTGATCCGCGGGCTGGGGGGGCACGGCTACGGGCGCAGGCTCCACAGCGCCCCCTTCATCAGCAACACGCTCCCGCTGCACCCGGGCGAGTGGCCCGACGCCTTCCGCCCCCTCCAGCCGGGGATGCTGATGGCGGTCGAGCCGATGATCGCGGTCGGCACCGGCGAGACGGTGCAGCACAAGAACCAGTGGCCGGTCTTCACCGCCGACAAGTCCCTCAGCGTGCATTACGAGCACGACATCTACATCGGCGAGCACGGGCCGGAGGTGCTGACGGAGGGATTGGAAGAGCTAAAGGATGTGATCGTCTGACGCTCGTGGCATCGGGCTTCCGCCCGATACGTACCCCCGCGGGGTTAGAAGTGCGGAGGGATGTGATCGCCTCATCACGCCAAGAGCCACCAAGCCTCGCCCCCGAACTCGCCGGTCCGGAGCTGCACGCCACCGCTGAATCGGTCAAGGCGTAGATGCTCGGCAAACAGGGCCGCGGCGTGCTCGCGGAAGCGGGCCTGAGGCTTCACAATCGAGTTATCGAGCATGACGCCGCGGAACTCCCCAAGGGCGGATGCTCTCACGTGCATGGCGGGCTCCTCTTCACCGGATGCGAATCCGGGATAGTCGATTGTCGCATCCCAATCGATCATGAAGGCGGTGCCGCCGGTTGCGCGGAGCCGGATTCTGCACGATGTGACGGGGTCGTGCTCGACCGTGTAAAAAGAAGCCTCGAGCCGTTCTACTTCGGCCGCGCCGCTGTCGCTGGACCATTCCCATCCATCGAGATCACGCCAGTCGCCGGAGGGAAACCTCAGCCACTCCGCGGTGAGCCCTGGATAAAACATCTCGCCCCTATGTTCGACGGGCTCGAAATCAAGTGCGACGCTCCAGAACACACCCCGCGGCAGTGCCGTGGCTGAGTTCTCGAAGATCCACGCTCGGATCTCGCCGCCCGATGGCCTCAATCGCTGCGAGATGCTCATTGGACCGCAGAGTACCGGATCGGCATGGTTCCGACACCAACCGGCGACACGCGGCCCGCGGCCTACACCCCCGCGCCCGCCATCCTCTCGCAGCTCTCCGCGCAGCGGCGGCAGGTGTCGGCGCACTCGTTCATCATGCGGTCCCCGCCGGCGAGCCGGCGGCAGGATTCCTCGCACGCGCGGCAGAACTCGGCGCACAGGCCGCAGGCGTGGGCGTGGCGCTCGGAGCCGCGGCCCATCACCCGGGCTGCCAGATGGCAGGCCTCGGCACAATCCTGCATGAGGCCCTGGTGCTCGATCCCCGCGTGCTCACCGCCCATCTGGAGGCAGTGCACCGAGCAGCGCACGCAGATGTCCTCGCACTGGTTGCACTCGCGGATGCAGCCCAGCAGATCCTGATTCGTCCTCGGCATGAGACCCCCCTTTCGCAATGTTCTATGCTGCGCGCCCCGATGGGGAAGAGCAAGCCCCGCGTCGGCCTCTCACCGCCTGAACCCCGGGCTCTCCACCGCCAGTCGCAGCGGCCCGCGCCCGGCCTTGCCCCGCAGCCAGTTCACCCCCCGGAAGACCCGAGGGCGCGAGATCAGCCACTTCTCGAAGCGGTACTTCCCCGGCCCCTCGATCAGCAGGAACCCGACCACGGCCGTCGCGATCCCCTGGCCCGGCAGCACCAGCATCGCCAGCCCCGCGAGCATGAGCACGACGCCCAGCAGGTTCTTGCCGATGCGCAGGGGCAGCCGCACCGCCGGGGGGTACTTCGCCAGGAGGCTCGGCGGCCGCTTCGCGTGCGCGAAGTAATCGTCCGGCAGCCGCGCCACCCACACCGGCACCGCCACGAGGCTGAGGGCGAGGGTCGCGATACCCCCCACCGTCAGCCACATCAGCAGCGTCTTGTGGTCGCCGAGCCAGTCCAGCATTGGGCCAAGGCTAAGCGGCGGCTGCCGCGACCGCCCATGAAGCCCCGCACACTCACCGCGAGATGTAGAACGGGTTGGGGATCAGCACCTCGTGCTCGGCGTGCCCGCCGCGGAGGTCGGCGAGCTGGTCGCCCACGTTCAGGACGATCCGGTACGCCCGCTCCTCGATCGCCCTGCGGGTCTGCGTCTTGTACGCCGAGCCCTCCCCCGCCCAGTCGGCCGGTTTCAGGAAGACCTCGGCGTACCCCTCGTACCCCTGGGCGGCGAGGTTGCGCTCGGTGGCCCCGCGGTACACCTCGCCGCGGCCGGTGATGAAGAAGACGGCGATCCCCCGGGCCCGGGCCGCGCGGAAGACCTCGAGCACCGGCGGGATCGCCGGCATCTCGGCGGCCAGGACGTGGCGGGCGAAGAGCTCGGCGGTGATGCAGAAGTTCCCCTCGTCGAGCATGGCGAGGGTCGAGAGCGCGGTGTCGTCGACATCGATGACGATCGCCGGCCTGGGGCCGTCGTCGTCGGGGTTCGGGGGCGGCGTTCGCTCAACGATCTCGAGGGCCCGGGCCGCGGCATCGCGGAGGTTCCGCGCGTACGTCCCGCTCGCCGCGTAGGCCCGCAGGGACATCGACCCGCAGTCTGCCGCCTGCACCGGGCGGGGCTGACCCGCCCGCGCCCCGGGATCGGCCGCGGCCCACGCGCACACCGCCGCCGCCGCCAGCCCCACCGCCCCGCCCCGCGCTCGAGAAACCCGCATGGTGATGCCTCCTTTGCGGGGCAGCGTACCCGACGCGGGCGGCCCAAAACGCACAGGAGCCCGCCCTCTCGGGCGAGCTCCTTCGAGTCGCGATACGCCTTCCAGCGCACGGCGGCCGCGGCGTGCATCCCGACCGGCGCTGCGGGCAGCGCCCCGGATGCAGCGCGGGACCCCGGTTTGGGCGGGAGCCCACGCGTTCCCGCGCGGTTGACCGTGCTCCGCCTTGGCGGTCCGCCCGACCGCCGCACGGGCTCTCGCCCGGCCGCGGCCGTCCGGATCGCCCCGGTGAGCAGCGATCTGCCACGCGAGACACGGGCAAGGTACGAGGGGGAATCGGGCCCCGCGGGCATGAAACACGTTCGGCACCGGTTGTGAACCGGTTATCCACCGGACGGGGCGGAAGCAATGTTCGAAAGGGGGAGCGGCGGGCGAGCCGGAGAGGCGGGCACCCCGCGGCTCTTTCGCCCGAAGGGCGCGCGACCGTTGCGAGGGGCGCTGATCGCGCAGCGATCAAGCCCCTCGATGCTGAAACTCCCACACTGATCCGGTACGTTCTCGGTCCGCCCCTGGGGCGGATGGAGTCGCCTGCGGCGGCTGCGCCCCTCGCAACGCGCGTACGCCCTGGCGGGCGAAGGCATGGCCCACGCAAATGAGAACCTTGGGCGAGTCACCGGAAGGGCAAGTCAGCCGCGGTCACTTCGTGTAGTACGCGAGGTTCAGCTGCACGTACTTGTTCCACTCCGAGGGAAGGTCTTCCTGCGGGTAGATGGCCTTCACGGGGCACTCGTCCACGCAGAGGCCGCAGTCGATGCAGGTGTCGGGGTCGATGAAGAGCTGGTCGGCGGTCTCGAACTCGGGCTCGTTCTTGGTGGGGTGGATGCAATCGACGGGGCAGACCTCGACGCAGGAGGTGTCCTTGGTCCCGATGCAGGGTTCGGCGATGATGTGGGGCATGGCGGTCTTCCGTGGCCTTCGCGGCCGGTATTGGGGCCGCGGGGCGGGATGATACACGCCTCCCGCCCGGGCGCGGCGGAGGCGGGCGGCCCGGGGCCGGATCACGCCGGAAGGGGGTCAGTTCCCTTCGCGCGGTCGGCGGAGGGTGTCGATGATGCCCCAGGCGATGAAGAACACGGCGCTGACGGCGGCATCAAGAGTTCAACTCAAGGCCGCCCGCGACGGTTGCGGCCGATCACAGGGCGATGCACACGTTCCTGGGCTCGGTGAAGAACTTGATCGCTTCCCACCCCCCCTCGCGCCCCAGGCCGCTCTGCTTCATGCCGCCGAAGGGGGTCCGCAGGTCGCGGAGCATCCAGGTGTTAACCCAGAGAATCCCGGCGTCGATGGCCGCGGCCATGCGGTGGGCGCGGGAGAGGTCGCTGGTCCAGAGCGTGGCGGCGAGGCCGTAGCAGGTGCCGTTGGCGAGCGCCAGGGCCTCGGCCTCGGTATCGAAGGGCTGGAGGGTCACGACCGGGCCGAAGATCTCCTCCTGCTCGACCGTGCAGGAGGGATCGAGGCCGGTGATCACCGTGGGGCGGTAGAAGTAGCCGCCCTTGCACCGGTCGGGGAGGTCGGCGGGCGGAACGGGCCCGCCCCCGCAAAGGATCCGGCCGCCCAGCTCGCGGGCGGCCCGGACGTAGCCGTCCACTTTTTCGAGGTGCTGCCTGCTGGTGAGGGCGCCGAGCTGGGTGGCGGGGTCGAGAGGGTCGCCGATCTTCAGGGCTTCGGCGCGCGCGACGAGGCCCGCGGCGAACTCGGTCAAGAGCGCCCGCTCGATGAGCGCGCGCGAGCCGCAGAGGCAGATCTGGCCCTGGTTGGTGAACGCGGCCCGGGCGGCGGTGTCGAGCGCTGCGGGCATTTGCGCATCGGCGAACACGATGAACGGGTTCTTCCCGCCGAG
The DNA here is from genome assembly GCA_023429345.1 of Planctomycetota bacterium. Taxonomy (GTDB): domain Bacteria; phylum Planctomycetota; class Phycisphaerae; order Phycisphaerales; family UBA1924; genus JAEYVB01. The sequence goes on along the minus strand of JAEYVB010000359.1, from coordinate 8,603 downwards.
TTCGAGGCTGAGCCGCTTGAGCATCGGCCCGGCAGCGCCGGCAATCCACCGGCCTACCGGCGTGCTGCCGGTGAAGGAGATCGTGGGGATGTCCGGGTGCCGGACGATCTCCGCGCCGCAGGAAGACCCGGAGCCGTGGACGATGTTGACCACGCCGGGGGGGATGCCGGCCTCCACGCAGAGTTCCGCGAGCAGGTGCCCCGTGACCGGCGTCACCTCGGACGGCTTGGCGACGCACGTGTTGCCCGTGGCGATCGCGGGGGCGATCTTCCACGAGAGCAGGTAGAGCGGCAGGTTCCACGGGGAGATGAGCCCGGCGACCCCGCGCGGCTTCCGGAGCGTGTAGTTGATCGCGCGACCGTCGGTGTCGTGGAACGGGCTCTCGCTGTGCACGATGGCGGTGGCGAAGAAGCGGAAGTTGGCCGCGGCCCGCGGGATGTCCACCGCGCGGGCGAGCGCGACGGGCTTGCCCGAATCGACGGATTCGGCGCGGGCGAGCTTCTCGAGGTCGCGCTCGATGAGGTCGGCGAGGCGGAGGAGCAGGCGGGAACGGTCGGATGCGGTCGTGGCGCTCCAGGCGGGGAAGGCCCCCTTGGCGGCGGCGACCGCGCGGGCGACATCGTCCGCGCCGGAGTCGGGGACCTGGCCGTAGGGGCGGCCGGCCGCGGGCTCGACGATGTCGAGGTAGTTGCCGGCCGCGGGGGGGGCGAAGTCGCCGGCGATGAAGTTAGGGAGGCGCATGCCTGAGTTTAGTGGTGCGGCGGCCTACGGGCCCCAGTCGCCGGCGTAGCGGATGGGGTGCGGGGCGGCATCGCGGGCGGAGAGCTCGTACAGGCGCTTGGCGATCTGGCGGAGGTGGAGGGCATCGTGCGCGGCCCAGGCCCCGAGGAGCGCGGCCGCGGAGATGGGGCCGAACTGCGGGTGCCGGTAAGCGCGTTCCCAGTCGGGACTCCGGAGCCAGCGGAGCCACTGGAGGGAGTTTCCGCGTTCGGCGATGAACTGGGAGACGGAGGCGGCGAGGTCGCGGTCGTTGTACTTCCTGTCGCGGGCCCACCCCTCGGGGTCGATCTTCGGCCAGTCCTTCTGCGGCTCCGAGAGCGTGCAATCGAGCCTTGCGCGGAAGTCGAGGACCTCCTCGTCGAGAAGGTGGTTGACGATCTCGAGGATGGACCACGCGCCGGTGGCCGGCTTCCACTTCGCGTCGGCGTCGGGGACGCCGGAGAGGAGGTTGGGCAGCGCCGCGGGGAGCAGCTCGAGGCGGCAGATCAGCGCGGCGGCATCCATCGGGTCCCCTCCGTGATTGAAAGCGCCCGCGCCGCTCGCGCGCCGCGGGCGCGGGAATCTCTAGCGACCGAGCTGCAGCGTGACGATGGCGGTCTCGAGCTGCTGGCGGGTCATGCCCTCGACATCGAGCGCCGCGAGGACGGCCTCGCGGGCGCGGCGGGACTCGGCCGGCGTCAGCCCCAGGTAGCCGATGTCGGTGAACAGGCGGCGGAGGGCGTTGAGGTAGTGCAGCGCCTCGGCCTGGGTCGGCACCGCCTCGACGTAGGCGCGGAAGCCGACCCCGTCGGCGCGGTCCCCGGCCTGCGCCGCGTACTCGTCCCACGCGGCGGAGAGCACCTCCGAGACGTGCTCGGCGTTGGGCACGTGGCTGCGTTCGCCGGTCTCGGGGTCCCTGACCTCGCGGCTGAAGACGGTGCGGTAGCTGTCGAGCACGCGGTCCACGAGGTCGGCCGGGAGGCGGCTGACGGTCACGGCCAGGGCCCGGTCCTGCGTGCCCGCGCCCGTCACATCGATGTACACGCCGGGGGCGGAGAGGAACCCGAGCAGTTCGCGGCGGTCGGCGCCGAGCGCAAGACCGCCGGCGCGTTCTCCCGGCCCGGCCTCGCGCGTGGGGATGCCGATCTCCGCGAGTTGCCGGCGGTCCTCCTCGCTGGCCTGCTCCTCCGGCGGGACCTCCGCGCCGAAGAAGATGTCGGGAACGGCCGTCGGCAGGGCGGTCGCGAGGTTCACGTTGGCGGCGCCGGTGGCTACCAGGTCGAGGTAGTTGGCGCCCTGGCGGAGGTCAGCGACCTCGACATCGCCGGTCGAGCGGCTGGAGAACTCGGCGAGGTTGCCGCTGATGCCGGCCCCGCCGGGGGTGCCGAAGCGCGGCCTGGCGCCTTCGCCCGCGAGCGTGGGCGTCGCGGAGAAGCTGATCGACTCGCCCGCGATGAAGTCCAGTCCGGGGTCGTTGACGGTCGACAGCGAGGAGCCGCTGGCGACCAGGTTCGTGCCGCCCGGCCGCCGCAGGAGCGTAATCTCCGGCGCGTTGACCGTGAGCGAGCCGAGCGTGTTGATATCGCTCAGCGTGGCGCGGGTGTCGTCGTTGATGGTGAGGTCGCCCAGGACCGTCATCTTGTGGCCGCGCCCCATCGTGAAGCCCCGGCGCGTCGTGAAGGTCAGGCCGAAGTTGTTGATGGGCGTGCCGCCGGAGCCCAGGCCGGCCCCGATGGTGGCCGCGGCCGGCGTGAGGCCAAGGTCGCTGCCGAGGGTCAGGGACCCCAGGGGGGCGACCGCGCCGACATCGTTGGTGAAGGTGATGCGGGGGATGCCCGGCGCGGCGGTGGAGCCGGGGCTGGTGACGGAGGTGAAGAGGCGGACGTCGGGGCCGACCTGGTCGGCGACCGCGGCGTTGAGCGCGTTGCCGAAGGCGATGCCCGCGCCGCCGGTGATATCGATGTTGTTGCGGACGGTGACGGAGTCGTTGAACGCGACGACGCCCTCGGCGTTGATCGAAGAGTTGTCGCCCGTGGCCCCCTGGGAGTTGCCCAGGATGGTGCGGCCGTCGCTGTTGGTGGTGATGTTGCCCAGGGCCTGCTGGGCGCCGATGGGCCCGAAGAGCCGGGTGATGCCGCCTCCGGTGGTGTTCACCGTGAGGTCGGAGGGCCCCAGGAGGAGCGTGGAATCGAGGCCCTGGACGAAGCTGATGTCGTTCCCGGTGAAGGCGGCATCCCCGCCGAGCACGACGCGCTGGTTGTAGAGCTGGTCGCCGCTGGTGCGGATGGTCGGCCCGGAGATGCGGATGATGCCGGTGCTGGGACCGGTGACATCAGGGTTGACGGTGATCTGCTCGAGCTGGCGCGTGTTGCCGACCGCGCCGCCGAAGGTGGTGGTGCCGGTCGCGCCCGTGCGGATGGTGAGGGAGCGCGGGTCGAGGCCGGAGTTGAGCGTCTTGCCGAAGGCGACGCCCGAGCCGGTCAGTGTGGTGTCGGCGGTGATGACGACGTCGTCGTTGTAGGCCTGCTGGCCGGTGGTGGTCACCGCGCCGCCCTCGATGCGCGTGGTACCGAGGGGATTGGTCGTGAGGCTGGCGAGGGCGAGTATGCCGCCGACCTCGCCGGCGAAGGTGGTCACGCCCGAGCCGGAAGTGTTGACAAAGAGCGAGTTCGACGTGCCCAGGGAGTCGACCGTCTGGTCGAAGGTGATGTCGCCCCCGAACACCGTGGCGTTAGAGGCCAGGAGCAGCGGATCGTTGAAGGTCACCTCGCCGGAGGCCACCAGCGAGCCGAGGTTGAGCTCGGTCGTCCCGTCGGCGTTGGTCGTGAGGCTGGCGAGCGGGTTGACGACGCCCACGTTGGCGTTGAAGCGGGTGAGGCCGTTGCCGGAGGTGTTGAGCGTCAGGGCGCGGTCGGCGCTGAGGCTGTTGACCGTGGCGTTGAAGATGATCTCCGACGCGTTGATGGTGGTGTCGTCGGCGAGACGGACGGCGTTGTTGTACACCTGCGAGCCGGTGGTCGTGACCTCGCCGCCCAGGGTCACGGGGGCATCGCCCGTGAGCGTGCCGAACTCCCCGTCGGTCCCGGCGCCCAGGCCGCTGAGGAAGAAGAACTGCCCTCCCTGCACCGTGAGCGTGTTGGCCTCGCCCGCCTCGCTGTTCACCGCGCCCTCGAAGCGCATGCTGCCGGAGGCGTTCAGGACGGCGTCGGTGGTGAAGACGACCGTGTCCTCGAAGAGGGCGGTGCGGACGGCGATGCTCCCGCCGCCGATGGTTGTGGTGCCCGCGGCATCGGTGGTGAGTTCCCCGAGCCGGTTCGTCGAGCCGATGGGCCCCACGAAGAGCGTCTGGGGACTGTTGACCGTGAGCTGGCCGACCGCGTCGCCGACGCCGTCCACCAGCCCTCCGAAGCGGACGATCGTGGTCCCGGTGAGGGTGTTGAGGTCCCCGCCGACCTCCACATCGTCGTTGAATCGGATCTCCGCGGCCTCGATCGATGCCTGCGAGAGCGTGGTGGTGCCGGCGGCGTCGGTCGTCACGACGCCCAGGGCCTCGTTGGCGCCCGCAGCGCCGGCGAAGGTGGTCAGGGGCGAGTTGACGGTGAGGTCGTGCGTCTGGCCCGCGCGGCTGTCGATCGCGCCGAAGTCGACGGAGGTGGCCCCGGTGATGGTCGCGTCGGCCCCCAGGTCCAGGGCGCCGCCGAACTCGACCGTGTCGGCGGTGATCGCCCCGGCGTTGAGGAACGCGACGCCGCCCGCCGTGGCGAAGGCGCCGAGCGCATCGGTCCCGCCGATGACGCCGTTGAGGGCCATCGCCGGCGCGTCGAGCGTCAGGTCGTTGGTCTCGCCGCCCGCGCTGTCGATGGTGCCGACGATCGTCATGGCCTGCTCGGCCGTGAGGGTGGTGTCCTCTTCGAGCACGACATCGTCGCGGATGGTGAGGCGGTCGGCGTGGATCGATCCGGCGGCGACGGTGAGCGTGCCCCCGGCGTCGGTGGCCAGCGTGCCGAGGCGGGAGGCCGGCTCGGTGCCCACCACGCCGTTGAAGCGGAGGCTGGGGGTGTTCAGCGACAGGTCGTTGAACTCGTCGGCCGTGCTGTTCAGCGTGCCGCCGAAGATGAGCGAGTTGCTCGCCGAAATCGTGACATCCTGCTGGATCACGACGCGGTCGTTGAACGCGATGGTCTGGGCGTTCAGGACGGCGGTGTCGATCGCGGTGACGCCGGCGGCGTTGGTCGTGAGGATGCCCAGGGCGGTGTCGGCCCCGGCCGCGCCCACATCGCCGCGGAAGCTGTTGGCCCCGGAGTTGAGCTGCAGCGTGTTGAACTCGGTCGCCTCGCTGTCGAGCGTCGAGTAGAAGGTGATGGCGGGGGCCTCGAGCGTCACGTTCTCCGTGAGCACCACCGGCGAGAGGAAGTTTGTGTGCCCGCCGACCGAGATCAGGTCGGCGCCGAGGTTGATCGCCGAGCCGCTCAGGGTGATGTCGCCGACATCGGCGTGGATCTGGGCCCCGATGTTGATCACGCCGGTGCCGGTGGCGGTGCCGAAGGTGTTGTCGTTGGCGCGGAGGATGACCGAGCCGCCGGCGGTCTGGATCGAAGCCAGGATGTTGATGTCGTTGCCGGCGATGAACGTCAGGGACTCGCCCGCGGTCTGGTTCGCGAGGATCAGCGAGGCGCCCGCGAGCAGCGTGAGGTCCCGCTGGGCCTGGAGCAGGATGTTGCCGGTGAGGGCCTCGAGGGCGTCGGTGCCGATCACGAAATCGGTCGCGGCCCCGCCGTCGCCGAAGAGGATCTCCGAGTCGCTCACCTCGCCATCGTCGGGGCCGACACCGTCCTGGATCGTGATATCCCGCGGGTCGAGCAGCAGCGTTCCGTCGCGCCCCCCGGCGCGGCTGTGGGTCATCGCCGACCCGGTGAAGAAGAGGCTCTGCTTGCCGGAGACCTCGGCGAAACCGCCGTGGCCGCCCGCCGCGCCGCCCCGGACCGAAAGGTCGCCCTTGTAAATGGTGGTCTGATCGCTCCAGACGATGATGCGTCCGCCGTCGCCTCGCCCGGTCGCCTCGGCGTTTAGCGTGGAATCGGCGGAGACGACGGTGCGGGTGGCGGTGGGCGTGTCCCCCCGCCCCTGGTACTCGCCGCCGACGAGGATCGTGCCGCCGCCGTGGACGCCCGACGCGTCGAGCGTGCCGCCGGTGATGCCGACGCGTTCGCCTAGGACCTTGATCGTGCCGCCGGTCTGTTCCTCGCCCTGGTTCGCGGCGTCGAGCACGCCCGCGACCTGGACGATACCGCGCTTCCGGCCGCCCTCGAGCGTGATGTTCTTGGCGGTGGTACGCCCGGTGTGGTGGATGGCGACGGCGTACATGTCCCCGGCGCCCAGGGCCACCTGCCCGCCGCGGGCGTCGATCGTGCCCGCCTGGGTCACGCCCACGCCGCCGCTGTTCTGCGCGCCGGAGGTGACCTTGGCGAAGATCTGCCCGTTCTCCTTGCCGACGTAGACCTCCTCGCCCGCCGCCAGGGCGACCATGCCCTCGGGGGCGACGATGGTCCCGTAGTTGGCGACGCGCTGGCCGATGAGATGGACCGCCGAGCCCGTGATCGTGCCGCGGTTCTCGACCGTGCCGGAGAGGCCGGTGAACGTGTTGGAGCCGCTGAGGAACGCGGCGTTGGAGATGCTGCCGGCCGCGGCGTAGATGCCCCCGACGTTCACCACCGCGCCCCGGGCGAAGTAGACGCCCGCCGGGTTCACGATGTAGACGCGGCCGTTGGCCGAGAGCTGCCCGGCGATGCGGCTGGGGTCGGGGCCGGTGACGCGGTTCAGGACGCGGCTGTTGCTGCCGGGCTGGACGAAGCGGACGGATTCGCCCGCGCCGATGCTGAACGACCCCCAGTGGAAGATCGAGTTGTTGCCCGCATGGACGGTGGTGTGGGCGCCGTTCTGGCTGATCGACCCCTGCCCGTGGACCAGGTGCCCGTTCTCCGGGCCGGCGAGGGCCGAGGCGGCGAGGACAGAGGCGGCAGCGCCCGCGCTGAGCACCAGTCGCAGGGGGTTGACGCGGCGGAAGGATCGCATCGTCGTCATGGAACTCACTCCGTGGCCCCGCGGGCGGGCCGCTTATCGTGTCCGGTCGGGATGTCGCCCGGCCGCGGCCGGGGCAGGATCGGTTCAGTACAGCAGGGTGGCCACAAAGTGCAGGCGCGGCTCGCCGGCGTCGGTGTCCCCCACATCCTTGAGGGGGAACGCCAGATCGGTGCGGAGGTTGAAGTTGCGCAGGACCTGGAGCTCGAACCCGACGCCCGCGCCGATGAGCGTCTCGTCGTCCTCGAACGCCAGGGCATCGTTGTTGTCGGCGCGACCGACATCGAGGAACGCCTTCAGGATGAGGTCCCAGTCCGGACGCCCGTACTCCTCCGCGGGCGCCCAGCGGAAGGTTCGGTTCCCGAACCTCCCGGGTTCCCGCGGCGCGAGCGTCCGCGGCCAGTGGAAGCGGTACTCAACGCTGGCCATGTAGACGTTGTCGCCCGCGGCCTCGGCCTCCTCGTAGCCGCGCACGGTGTAGAGACCGCCCACGACCTCCTGCTCCTGCGGGATGAGTCGATTGCCGAAGGCGTGCTGCCCGCTGCCGGAGAAGGCCAGCTCGTGCGCCAGCACGGTGCGGTCCGCCTTGCGCAGGTGCGGGTCGAGGTAGAGCGAGTGCGACACGCGCCACTTCAGCGCGGTCCACTCGTCGTCGGCCTCCGTGCGGCCCAGCGCATCCACATCGTCGGAGTCGCCGGAGGCGACCGTCTCGAGCCGCAGCTCGGCGTGCGTGCTGTTGAGCGTGCGCTCGCGCTCGAAGCGGACGCCGAGGTAGGGGATCAGGAACTGACCCTCGCCCTCCAGGCCCGTGAAGTTGGAGACCTCGATGTCCTCGTAGCGGACGCCGCCGAACACGTCGACGAACGCCTGCCCCCGCTGCCAGACATTGGCGATGAGTTCGCCGCCGACGCTCCAGCTGTCGCCCTCGAAGTTCTCGTCCTCGAAGCCGACATCCGAGGCGGTGAACTGGCTCCAGTTGCCGTAGGCCCGGTAGCGGAGCGTCTGCGAGGTCCCGAAGGGCGCCTCGTACGACGCCAGGACCGCGTTGGTGTCGTCGAACCCGGCGGTGATGTAATCGATGCTGAAGATGTCGTCGCGCGACGTGAGCTGATAGTGCACAAAGCCCAGCCGCTCCCGCCACTCGTTGGTCTCTTCCGTCCCGGTGTTGGAGAGCTGGAAGTACAGGAGCCACGGCTTGTTCTCGGTGACGATGTAGTCGAGGACGACCTCGCCGGGCGTCTCCCCCGCGCTGATGGCCGCATCCACACGCCGGCCGGGGTGCCGGTTGAGCCGGTAGAGGTAGTTGTCGAGAGCGTCGCGCTGGAGCACATCGCCCGAAACCCCCGCCTCCCCCGGCTGCAGCGGCGAGAGCTCGCGAATCCGCCGGTGGACGCGGTGATTGATGCGGGTCTCCTGGGACGGCCGCTCGCCCCGGGCGATCGGGCGGTCCCAGCGGTCCCCCGACCCCATCGTGCGGACAGCGGAAACGGTCCGCGTCCAGATGTTCAGCGTCAGCGTCCGGAGCTCCTGCGGGCGGAGGTCCTCGAGCGTCTGCGGATCGATCTGCGAGGGCTCGGGCGTCACCAGCACGCCGATCACCTCCCGGTCGTTCAGGGCCCGCACCACGGCCGCGGCGATCGTGTTGATGGCGCTCGCCGAGTAGGCCCGGCGGGCGCGCTGGGCGCTCGTGAGATCCCGGAGCGTCAGGGTGACCGTCGGCACGCCGGGCTCGGGCGCGGCGAGCACTCCGTCGCGGACGCCGAAGG
>JAEYVB010000309.1 GCA_023429345.1 Planctomycetota bacterium | reverse complement strand
GGCCCCGCCACCCCCCTGCAGGTACTCGTTGAGGATGTCGGGCGTGTTCGGCCAGGCGTTGGGCCGAAAGAAATCCGAGAGCGGCGGCGTGGCGAGTTCCTCGAAGTACTGCCGCAGGTCCCAGGCGGAGTTCTTCCAGGCGAAGTACGTGTAGGACTGGGTGAACCCGAGCTTGGCGAGGCGGTGCATCACCTTCGGGCGGGTGAAGGCCTCGGCGAGAAGGATCGTGTCGGGGTACTCTCGCTGGATGCGCTCGATCACCCATTCCCAGAAGGGCAACGCCTTGGTGTGCGGGTTATCGACGCGGAAGATCCGGACGCCGCGCTGGCACCAGAAGAGCATGATCGACGCGAGCTCTTCCCACAGGCTCTCCCACGCGGGTGATTCGAAATCGAACGGGTAGATGTCCTGGTACTTCTTGGGCGGGTTCTCGGCGTACTGGATGGTCCCGTCGGGCCGCTCTTTGAACCACTCTGGGTGCTCGGTTACGTAGGGGTGGTCCGGCGAGCACTGGAAGGCGATGTCGAGAGCGAGCTCGATGCCGAGCTTCTCGGCGGCGGCGCGGAGGGCCTCGAAATCCTCGAAGGTGCCGAGCGCCGGGTGGATGGCTTTGTGGCCGCCCTCCGGTCCGCCGATGGCCCACGGGCTTCCGACATCGTCGGGGGCGGCCTCCGTCCGGTTGTTCCTGCCCTTGCGGAAGGTGCGTCCAATAGGGTGGATCGGCGGGAGGTAGAGCACGTCGAAGCCCATCTCGGCGATGTAGTCGAGGCGGGCGATGACATCCCTGAATGTTCCGTGCCGGCCGGGCTCGGCGGCCGCGGACCTGGGGAAGAGCTCGTACCAGGTGCTGAACTCGGCGCGTTTGCGGTCGACGCGGAGGCGAAAGGGGCGCGGGCACTCGCTGAGCCGGGTCCGCTCGGCGGTGCGGAACATCAGCGCGGCGAGTTCTTCTTCCTCGGCGGCTTCGATGGCGGCGGCGTTGTCGGGTCCGGCCATGCGGTCGAGGAGGCCGCCAAGGCGCGCGGGATCGGACCCTTGGGCCCGGGCCAGGGCTTCGCGGACCAGCTTCACGCCGGCCTTTAGGTCGACAGCGATTTCCTGGCCCGCGGCGACTTTCTTTTTGAAATCGCGCTGCCAGGACGCGAAGTGGTCGACCCAGGCGAGGACGGTGAACTCGTACTCCCCGACGAACTCGGCGACGAAGGAGGCGGTCCAGCGGTCGTTCAGGAGCGGGGTCATCCGTCGCTCGGTCCAGGCCGTCTGGCCGCGGCGGCGGTAGTGGAGCACGCAGGCGATGGCGTCGTGCCCGTCGACGAAGACGTCGGCCTCGACCCGGACCTGGTCTCCCACAACGCGCTTCGCGGGGAATCTGCCGCCATCCACCGACGGGCGCACGTTCTCGATGACCACGCGCCAGCGGCCTTCCTCCGGCAACCCACCCTTCGAGCCTGTTCTCGTCACGGTCGATGCTACGCAGCACCCAGTTTTTGAGCCGTCGCACCGGGCGTGAGCGCATGTTCAGACGCTGGCCGGACCCTGCACGGGTGACGCTCAGCGGGCCATCATGGCCTCGACGCCGGGGGCATCGCGCGGGATCATCGACGTGAGGTTCACCGGTCCGCGCTCGGTGATGAGGATGTCGTCCTCGATGCGGATGCCGAGACGTTTGTCCTTCAGGTAGATGCCGGGCTCGATGGTGATGACCATCCCGGGGACCAGGGGGCCGTCGGGCGTGACATCGTGGACCTCGATCCCGAGCTGGTGGCCGATGCCGTGCATGTAGAAATCGCCGTAGCCGGCGCCCTCGATGATGCGGCGGGCGGCGGCGTCCACCTCGTGGATGTGGGCGCCGGGGATGGAGGCTTCGATCGCGGCCTCCATCGACCTGAGGACGATGTCGTAGATCTCCCGCTGCTCGCGGGTGAAGGCGCCGGAGACGGGGAATGTCCGTGTCACATCCGCCGTGTAGCCGCCGAAGCGGGCGGCGGCGTCGATCAGCAGGACATCGCCCTCACGCATCGCCTGGTTGTTGGCGCGGTAGTGCAGGACGCAGGAGTTGACGCCCGCGCCGACGATCGAGCCGTAGCCCGTGCCGTTCCCGCCGGCGTCGCGGAAGCCGTCCTCGAGAGCCCGCTGGATGTCGCGCTCGCCGACGCCGGGGCGGATAGCTTTGGCCGCGGCCCGGTAGCCGGCGCTCGTGGCCTCGGCGGCGCGGCGGAGGACGGCGATCTCGGCCTCGCTCTTGACGGCGCGGAGAGAGGGGATGAGGTTGGTGGAGTCCTCGACGCGGAGCCCGACGGAGCGCTCGGCGACCTTGCGGAAGACGGCGAGGTCGGGGGAGACGGGGGCTTCGTAGACGCTGAAGGGGTGCAGGCAGGCCATTCTGCCGCGTTTCCTGGCCGCGGCCGTGAGGAAGCGGGGCAGGTAGTAGGAGCGCATGACGGTGTCGAAGCCGGTGTCTTTCTTGAGGGCGGTGCTGATTCGGTCGCGGAAGCCGTCCCACTCGTCGATTTCGGGGTTGAGGGGCTTGAGGAAGAGGATGGCGCGGCGTTTGGGGTCTTCGGCCCCGGGGTCGAGGAGGAGGGCAGCGCCGGGCTCATCGCGGATGCCGGTGAGGTAGTAGAAGTTCCAGTCGGGCTGGAAGTCGTCGGGGGCCCCCTTCTCGCCGGCGAAAATGAGGCCAACGGCCCCGTTGAGGCCCGAGAGGACACGCTCGCGGCGGGCCGCGAACTCCGGTAGGTCGATTCCTTCGCCGATGATCATGGAAAGAGTCTAGCGAAAACCCCGGCCCGGCCCAATGATCCATCCGACGTGATGCACCTGCTGATCATCGCGGCGTTCATCGTCCTCTTTCTCCGGGATGAGCTCCCGGGGATGGAGCCGCTGCTGCTGGGCGATGTGGGGCCGGCGGGGGCGGGCGGGTTGAGCCTGGGGCTGATGGTTTCGGTCTGGGCAGTGACGCAGGTCCTGGTGTCGCGGCAGGTACGGCGGTTCGACCTCGGGCGACCGGATGCGCTGCTCTGGGCGGACCGGATCCTGCTGATGTCGCGGGTGGCGGCGCTCGGGGCGCACGCGTTCAACATTCTTGTGCTGGGGTGGCTGGATTCGGTGCGGGCGGTCGTGGGGCGGCCGATCCTGGTGGATGAGCTGCTGGCGATCCTGCCCGTGATCCTCGTGCTGATCGGCGGGTGGTGGACGGTGTACCCGATCGAGCGGCGGGTCCGGGATGCGGTGCTGCTGCGCGACCTCGATTGGGGGCGGCCGGTCCGGGCGATGCCGGAGCGGTGGCCGTACGTGCTTTCGACGGTGCGTCACCAGGCGGCGCTCGTGCTCGTGCCGATCCTGGTGATCCTGACGTGGCGGGAGGTGATCGAGCTCGGGAGTTCGCGGGGGTGGTTCCCCCGGTGGCTGCCGGCGGGGGCGATGGAGCTGGCGGGGGCCGTGCTGGCGTTGACGCTGATGCCGCTGGTGCTGCGGCGGGTGTGGGACACGATCAATCTGGAGGCGGGGCCGCTGCGTGATGACCTGGTGGCGATGTGCCGGGATCATGGCGTGCGGGTGCGGAACGTGCTGCTGTGGCGCACCCACGGGACGATGATCAACGGGGCGGTGCTGGGGCTGATCGGGCCGGCGCGGTACGTGCTGCTGACCGATGCACTGCTGGAGTTGCTGCCGGCGGAGCAGGTGCGGGCGGTGATGGCGCACGAGCTCGGGCACATCCGGCGGCGGCACATGCCGTGGCTGGCGGCGGGGGCGCTGTGCTCGGTGATCCTTGCCTCGGCGGCGGTCGATCTATCGCTGCGGGCGTTCCTGCCCTCGATCGCCGTTTCGCAGGGGGGGCAGGCGGCGATCATCATCGTGGGGCTAGGGGCGGGGCTGATGGCCTTCGGGTTCGCGAGTCGGCGGTTTGAGTGGCAGGCAGACGCGTTTGCGGTGCAGCATCTCAGCGGGTGCCGGCGGGGGATCACGGGGGTGGCGATCGCTCCCGGCGCGGTCTCGGCCATGAAC
>JAEYVB010000300.1 GCA_023429345.1 Planctomycetota bacterium | reverse complement strand
TACGGAGGGACCGCACACGCCTCCCGGCGCACCCGCGCCGAACCCAGGAGGGACACACCCGTGGAGATCACCGCCCAGCGCCGCGGCACCGACGACCTGCTCCTCGAGATGCTCGCCAGCCAACACGCCGACATCCAGACCATCGCCGACGTCAACGGGCTCACCCTCGTTGGCCTCTGCACCTGGGCCAATCAGCCCCGCATCATCGAAGCCATCCGGGGTCTCCGGCGCCTCCACCGCGCCCGGGCTGCCCTCCTCGCCTCCGAGAGCGCCACTTTCGCCCTGGGCACCCTCCGCACCCTCGCAAACAGCATCGAGGATGAAGAGCGCAACCTGCTCCCCCCGAACAACCCCCGCGGCCGCGCCGCACGCGCCCGCGACCGCGACACCGCCCGGCGGTGTTCGTCCGAACTCCTCCGCGCCGCCGGTCACCCGCGCCCACGCCGCTCCCCGCCGGCGCCGGGCCCCCGGAGACCCAAGGCCGCGCCCGAAGAACCGACGCTCCACGCCGAGCGCTTCTAGTTCGCCTGTTCCAATGTCGCGCCGATCGGCCCCGCACCCATCAACGCCGCGCCCGCCCCCGCCGGGAGCGCCTGGGGGACCTCAGACGTTCCGCAGCTTGTTCAGCCCGTTGAGCGCCGCGACCTTGTAGCACTCCGCCAGCGTGGGGTAGTTGAAGACCGTGTTGACGAAGTACTCGGCGGTTCCCTTGTGGGCCATCACGGCCTGGCCGATGTGGATCAGCTCCGTCGCCCCGGTGCCGATCACGTGCACCCCCAGAACGGCGTGGCTCTCCTGGTGGATCAGCATCTTCAGCATCCCGATCTCGTCCCCCAGCAACTGCCCGCGGGCGATCTCCTTGTACTGCGCGATCCCCGCCTCGTAGGGGATCCCCTCCTTCGTCAGCCTCTCCTCGGTCCAGCCGACCATCGAGATCTCCGGGATCGAGTAGATGCCGTAGGGCAGGAGCTCGGTCGAGCTCTGGGCGATGTGCCCGAACATGTGCAGCGCCGCCAGCCGGCCCTGCTCCATGCTCGTGCTGGCCAGTGCCGGGAACCCGATCACATCCCCGCAGGCATAGATGTGCGGCACCGCGGTGCGGAAGAACTCGTCCACCGTGATGCGCCCCCGGTCGTCCGCCGCCAGTCCCGCCGCCGCGAGGTTCAACGAATCGGTGTTCCCCTGCCGCCCCACCGCGTACAGGAGCGTGTCCGCCCGCAGCACCTTGCCGCTCTCCAGAGTCGCCTCGACCAGCTCCCCGCCCGAGGCCCGCGCCCCCGGCGGCGTCTCGGTCTTGGAGACCTTCACCACCTTCTCCCCCAGCCGCAGAGTCATGCCACCCTGACGCAGGTGGTACTGAAGGGACTCGGTCAGCTCGTCATCGACGAACTCCAGAATCCGCGGCCGCCCCTCGATCAGCGTGATCCGCACGCCCATCGCCCCCAGCATGCTCGCGTACTCGGTGCCGATCACCCCGCCCCCCACGATGATCATGGACCGCGGCAGCCCCGGCAGCGCCAGGAGTTCGTCCGACGTGATGACGGTCGAGTGATCGAACGGGATCCCCTGGCCCCGCGCCGGCCGCGTCCCCACCGAGATGACGAAGAAATCGGCCGTGAGCTCATGCTCGCCGTCGGCGCTCCGGACGGTGATGGTGCGCGGGTCCTTGAAGGCCGCCTGCCCATGGATGAGGCAGACCTCGTTCCTCCGGAACTGGTCGTCCACGATTTCGATCTCGGCCCGGATGACGTTCTGCGCGCTGTTCAGCAGCTCGGAGAACGCCCGCTCCCGGGCGCCCCGGAGGTCCGCCTCCCGCGGCATCGCCGATTGCCGCCCGAGCATCCGCAAAATCGCCTCGCGCAGCGCCTTGCTGGGGATCGTCCCGGTGTTGATCGAGACGCCCCCCACCACCTCCCGGCGCTCCACCACGCACACCGACTTGCCCAGCTTGGACGCCTGGATCGCCGCCTTCTGGCCCGCCGGGCCGCTGCCGATCACGCAAAGTTGGTAATGCTGCTTCATGGGATGACCCGGAGCCTATCCCGCTTTATCGGGCGGATCAGGGGTCCCCCTGAGCTCGGTCGCAGCTTCATGCCGTCTCGCGCAGGCCCGACACCGACGCCGCCGTCATGCCCCCCATCGGGTAATGCCGCACGAGGGCCTCCCCAAGAGCCAGGCTCTCGGCCAGCACGAAGTAGCACGGCGCCTGAATCTTCCACCCCGCGAACTTCAGGGCCCGCACGAGATGCTCCTGCGTCGTGCACACCATGACCTCGTCGGCGTCGATCCGCACCGGCAGCACGCGGAACTGCCACGCCTGGCGGCGATCGATCAGCGTCAGCACATCCGGGTCGATCCGCTCCGTCCGAGGATCGATCCGCCGCGCAATCATCGCGTACTGCTCCGCCCACGCCTGCTCCACCGACGACTCGGCGACCCCGAACAGCCGCTCCGCCAGCTCGCCGAACGGCCGACCCGTGAGCTTCTGCGACTCCAGCACCGAGTCGCGCTGCGATTCGGTCAGGATCCCCCGGCGTACCAGCAAATCTCCCAGTCTCAACGTCATTTTTGCGCCTCCGTACAGACGGCCTCTCCGGCCGCGTGTCTCACCGTGGATCGGTGCTCGCGGGGGGCCGGTTGACTCAAAACTTCTTCACGCGACCGAGAAAATCGCCCCGCCCCCGCACGCGCCGACGGGACCCCCGCCTTGCCCCGTTATGGGGTCCGGCAGCGACCGGAATGCGCCGGACCGTGAACGTCCTTTAACGTTCGTTTCACAGGCCGCTCACCGGGTGATCGCATGCTTATAACCGTCCGGTCACTGACCGGCGCCCGCCGGGGGGACCTCTCCCCAGTCGTGGCGTGGGCGGGGTCGGGGGACACTCGCCCGCGCACAAACGCTGCGGGGACGCGCAGAATCGCCTCATTCTGCGCAAGAACGTCGGGCCGGAACTGGAGCCTCCCCTCCGGTGCCGGCCCGTCGTCTTTTTTGCACCTACTTCGCCGGCCGGAAAAGCGCCACGCACGCCGAATGGGCGTGCAGGTAACTCTCCCCACCCACCGGACCAATCTCTCCGTTGGCGAAGAACCCCGCCAGCGGAAGGCTCGGCGCCTGCGCCGAGATCGCCTCCCCGCCCCGCGCCAGTTCCTCCCCCGACGGCGCCGACGAGAACGCCCGCGTCACCATCGACGCGTCGTGGTGCGGATTATCGAACAGCCGCGAGCCGCGGCTGCTGCACGTCACCAGCATCGCCCCCAGCGGCGGGTCGCGCAGCTGCTGGGCGTCGAGGATCAGCCCCAGGTCCTCGTCCGCCGTCCTGGCATCCCGCAGGTGGAACCGCACCGTCTGCCCCACCCGCAGCATCGCGTTGATGGCGACCGCGTCGTGGTGCTCATCCACCCCCACCACGTTGCGGATCAGGTAGTCGTCCCGCCCGCATCGGTCCTTGTACTCATTGATCACGATGCCCAGGAAGAGCCCTTTCTCCTCCAGCAGCTTCTTGTCATCGTCGGGCATCTCCTCCACCAGCTCGCGGACCACCTGCAGCGCCGGGCGGCCGCCCAGCCCCAGGATGATGTTCTTGCGGGCCTTCGTGACGATGAGCGTCCGCCCGAACCCGCGGCACCCCTGGCTCACCACGGCATCCACCCGCAGCGGCCCCCGCCGGCTCACGCCCACCAGCCCGGAGCGGAAGACCCGGTCGTCCAG
>JAEYVB010000292.1 GCA_023429345.1 Planctomycetota bacterium | reverse complement strand
GATCCATAGATATCGAGATGGTCGGCCTCGACCGACGAGATCGACGCCACCGTTGGGCGGTAGTTGTGGAACGAGCGGTTGAACTCACAGGCTTCGACCACCAGGATCCCCGGCCGCCCCTTCCGCGCTCCGCTCGGGATGGTTTGCGAGCCCAACCGGAACCCCGCCCCCGGCCGCGGCGAGGTCAGGCACCCGCCCACAAGCTGCGAGGAGACCGCGCCGACAATCACGCTCGGGTCCAGCCCCGCATCCGTGAGGGCGCAGCCCAGCATCGCGGTGGTCGTGCTCTTGCCGTGCGTCCCCGCGACCGCAACGCCCGTGTGTCCGAGCATGCACTGTCCCAGGGCCTCGGCGTACATCAGCACCGGGACCCCGAGCCGCTGTGCCTCCATGACCTGCGGGTGGTCCGGTTTGATGGCCGCCGAAGCGACGACCATGTCGCACTCTTCCGGCAGCCAGGCGCGGCTCTGATCGAACCCGACGCGGATCCCCTCGGCCTCCAGCATCGCCGTTGCTTCGGACCGGGCCGCGTCCGAGCCCCCCACCACCGCGCCGCGGCAGGCCATCATCCGGGCCAACCCCGCCATGCCGCACCCTCCGATGCCGATCATGTACACGCGCTTCCCGGCGGGATCGAAATGCTCACCGGAAGGGACCAGCGTCAGACGGGCCTTGGGCATCGAATCACCTTGCGATAGCTGGGGGGCTGACATGCCAACCCTATCGGAACAACCCCCCCCGCGCCATGACCCGACAGCTTCCGCACTCTGCGGGCGCAACATCGGCCCGGACCACGCCGCCGCGGGGCCTTCCCCCTATCGCGAAAGGCCTCGTACAACGCCCGACCAGGACGCCCTCGGGCGCTATCCTTCCCCCCGCCTCCAGGAGCCCGCCCGATGACCGCACCCGTCCGCATCGCCCTCGCCCAGGGCGATGGCATCGGCCCCGAGATCATGGCCGCCACGCTCGAGCTCTTCCGCGCCGCCGGCGTGATGGAGCACCTCGAGTTCCTGCCGGTCGAGATGGGCCGTTCGGTCTTTGAAAAGGGCAACAGCCGCGGCATGACCGATGAGGCGGTCCGCATCACCGAGGACTGCGGCATCCTGTTCAAGGGGCCTATGGAGACCCCCAAAGGCGGGGGTGGCAAATCCATCAACGTCACGGCCCGCAAGCTCTGGAACACGTTCGCCAACCTCCGCCACTTCCAGACGCTCCCCGGGGTCGAGACGGTGTACTCCCGGGCGGGGATCCAGCTCAACTTCCACATCGTCCGCGAGAACATCGAGGACACCTACGGCGGCGTGGAGCACCGGCTCTCCAACGATGTGGTGCAGTGCAAGCGCCTCATCTCCGCGCCCGGCTGCGATGAGGTATGCCGGTTTGCCTTCCATACCGCCCGCAAGGCCGGCATCACGAGGGTCCACTGCGGCCATAAGGCCAACATCATGAAAATGACGGACGGCCTCTTCCTAGAGCGCTTCCGTGCCGCCGGCAGGGACTTCCCCGAGATCGAGCAGGGGGATGTCATCGTGGACGCCCTCTGCATGAATCTGGTGATGAAACCCCAGCAGTACCAGATGGTCGTCCTGCCGAACCTGCAGGGCGACATCGTCAGCGACCTCGCGGCCGGCCTCGTCGGGGGCCTCGGCTTCGCCCCAAGCGCCAACATCGGCAACCACATGTCGATTTTCGAGGCTGTCCACGGCACCGCGCCGGACATCGCCGGCCGCGGCATCGCCAACCCGACCGCCCTCATCCTTTCCGGGCTCATGATGCTCCGGCACCTGGGGATGCTCGCGCAGGCGGCCGCCATCGAGAACGCGCTTCTGGCGGCGCTCGAGGACGGAGTCCGCACCGGCGACTTTGGCGACAGGGGCCGGCCCGCCCTGGGCACGCGCGATTACACGCGAGCGATCATCGAACGCCTGGGAGGTCGCCCTGTGACCGTCCCCGGTGCTTCACCCGCCGCGGACGCCGATCGCCCGACATTCCAGCGGCCCCCGCGTCCGCCATCGCCGCAGCTCATCCGCACCTACTCCGATTCCCTCACGCACGTGGTCGGCTGTGATATCTACCTTGATTCTCAGGCGTCGCCGAACGAACTCGCCGAGGCCATGACCCGTCTGAGCGCCGACAGCCCGTTCAGGCTGACCGTCATCTCCAACCGCGGCACCCAAGTCTGGCCGTCCGGCAGCGTCTTCACAGAGGTAGTGGACTACTACCGCGCCCGCTTCGAGCTCCGCGACGGGGTGGAGCCCGGCGGCTTCGGGCAATCCCGGTGCATCGCTCTTCTCGACAACATTGCGGAGAAGTACACCGTGTGCGGCTACGAACTCCTCCGATCGTTCGACGGAGTCAGGGGCTACAGCCTCGCCCAGGGGCAGTAACGCCGGCCTACTGCTTCAGCCCGCTGGGCACTCCGCCCGGGAACACCTCGGCGATCGCGGCTTCTATTTTCCCGATCCGGTTCTCAGGGTTGGGGTGCGTGCTGAAGAACTCCGGCTGCCCGCCCCCGCCGCCGGCCTCCCGCAAGATCTCCATCACCCGGATCATCGCTCGCGGGTCATACCCCGCCTTCGCCAGGATTTGCACGCCGTACCGGTCGCTCTCGAGTTCATCGTCACGCCCGTACTTCATCGTGACCATCGCCCCCACCGCCTGGGCCATGGCCGCGTAACGGGCGCTGGAGGGGTCGTTGGGGTCGTACGTCGCCACTCCCACGGCGCCGACCAAGCCCTGCAACAGCCCCTGCTCGGCCAGCCGCTCCGCCCCGTGCCGTTCGATCACGTGACCGATCTCGTGCGCAAGCACCCCCGCGAGCTGGCCCTCCGTCTCCAGCCTGCTCGCCAGCGCCGCGGTGACAAATACCTGCCCACCGGGGAGCGCAAACGCGTTCACCGTCTCCGGATCCGCGAGCACATGGAAATCGAACTGGTACGGGTTCTCCCCGCGCGGGAAGAGTTCGTTTAGCGCGGCGACCAGCCGGTGCCCCACCGCATCCACGGCCGCCTGCGCCTCCGGATCCTGGAGCGCCCCGCCGTGCATGCGCGCCATCTCCGGCACCGCCTGCAGCCCGATCGCGATCTCCTCCTGCGGGGACAGGTTGACCCGCTCCTTCTTCCCAGTTATGGGGTTGATCGACGACTGCAGGAAGTACCCGCCGATCGCGATCGCCGCGATGATGAGCCCGATGATGGTGCGGCCGGAGAACCGCAAGCCCCGCGGGCGTGAACGGCGGTACCGCCGACGACCGAATGTGATGCCATCCATGAATGTCTCCCAGCGACAATCAGACGGCCCCCGGCAGCACGGCGTCGCCCCCAGCGCACGATTTCACCCGCCCCTTGAAATCAGCTTCAGAGTCCCCGCCGGGCCTTCATCTCCCGGCCGACCGACGCCAACTCATCGGGCGAGAGCAATTCCGCCGCCAGCGGGAACACCTCGGCATCCTCGACGTGGATATGCGCCCGGTACAGCCCCTGCAACGCTTCGATATGACCTCGAAGCGTCCGAGCTCTTTCCGCAGGCAGCGAGCCCTTCTCCAGCCATGCCGCGAGCAGTTCGTCTACCTCGGCATGGAGCGCATCGGCCGCTTCATGGTCGGCCTCCAGCCGGTCGATCGGCTCGCAGCGTTCCCCCCGGGCCGCGGCCGCGGCTTTCATCCGCGGGAAAAGAGACTCCTCCTCGTCCGCGGTGTGCTTCGGCGCCGCCTTGGCAAAGTACTGTTTAACCGTACGGACCGCCGCGACCGCCTCGGGCGTGAGCGGACCCACGCGGAACTCCGCCGCCACCTTGTCAAGCACGTTCAAGAACCGTTCGATGCGGCGGTGGCAATCCGAGAGGAGCCCGAGCGGCTCGTCGAAACCATGGTCTGGGGTGCGTCCGAGAATGGGGAGCATGGCGGCCTCACGGTGAATAGGATCGTGCGTGTCCGATCGTAGTGCCGGGGCTCCGACCCCACCCCTCAGCCGGCATCAAGCACTTCGCCCCCTTTCGCGCGAGCACATGGGCGGCCTGATCCAGGCGCGCAACCTCCAGCGGGCGGCGGATGCCCCCGCGGGGGCGCGGAGGCACGCCATCGACGAGTTCCTCCGGCTCTGGCACTCGGAGATCCGCGAACACTTCGATGATGAGGAACGGCTCCTGCTCCCTCTCACCAGTTCGGACGAACTCCGGGACCGGCTCCTCTCCGAACACCGCGTGCTCCGGGATCTCGCGGCCGGCTGTGAGCGCGACCCCGACGCGGCCGCCGCGGCCCCCGAGACCATGCGCCGGCTCGGGCAACTCCTCCACGACCACATCCGCTGGGAGGAGCGCGTTTATTTCGAAACGATCCAGCGCGAACACCCCGAAGCGCTCGCCGCCCTGGAA
>JAEYVB010000282.1 GCA_023429345.1 Planctomycetota bacterium | reverse complement strand
CGCCGTACGGCCGGGCGCGGTAGTTGCCCGTGGCGCGACGCAGGTCTTCCATATTGGTCGTGAAGCCCTCGGCGGGCAGCACGAAGAAGTTGTAAATGACCGCGCTGCGGACCCGCGATCCCTCCTCCCGGGTGAAGGCGTACTCCACCACCGGGATCTCGCGGTCCCACACATCGAACCGAAACTCCCGCGGCGGCTCCCCCACCATCCACCCGTTGCCCGGGTAGCAGTTCGGCGGGTAGTGCCCCGACATGTCCCGGGAATCGGGGCATTGCACCAGGATCAGGTTCGCCCAGAGCTTGTCCCGCTCTCGCCGGTAGAATCGGGAGAAGAGCACGTTCGGCCGCAGCAGCTGCCCGGCCGCGGGCGGCATCTTGATGTCGGTCCCTTCCCAATCGCCGATCGTCTGGGGGATCAGCGCCGCCTCTTCCGCGATCCGCCGGTGGTAGAGGCCCGGGTCCCCCTCGGGCGCGTACCCCTGCATCTGCGAGAACAGCCCCCCCGCCAGCGCGAGCGAGAGAACCGGGGCCAGGATCTTTGCTTTCAGTCGCATCATTGGTAGGCCAGGTTGAACCTCGCGACGGGGATCATCGCCCACCGCAAAAGCCGGACGACGCCGAGCAGGAGCACAAAGGCGATCGGGAGCATGATCCATCCGCTCACGTCGTGGAACTTCTTGGCGATGGGCTCCGCCGTGTAGCCGTAGAGCCACACCGTCGGCAGCAGCCGGATCACGTTGCACACGATCGCCGCCAGCGGGCTCGCCAGGAGCACCAGCACGCGCACGCTGTTCCGCAGCGGAAGGCTGTAGGCGAAAGCGAACGAGACCAGCACCAGCGCGAACACCATCCGCATCCCGTTGCACGCCTCCGCGACCGTCACCGGTGTCCCGTTGATCGACAGCAGGTTCCCCGACCGCTCGATCGGGATGCCGCCGGTCTCGAAGAGCACCTGCGTCACCGCCGCCGTCGCTGTCTGGAGCGGCACCGCGATCTCCTGCCGCACCCGCCCGGGAACCGGGATCAGGAACACCAGCACCGCGAAGGCCGGCAGGAAGCGGAAGAGCACGTGCTTGCCCAAGACCGAGAGCACGCACCCCAGCACCACCAGCACCGCGCCCCCGTGCCACATCGCCTGCACGTTGTGGTTGAACCCGAAGACCGAGACCATCCACCCTGCCGCGACGATCGGCGGCCCGATCATCTGCCCGCGCGGGGCGCAGTAGCGGAGCCTCGCCCGCCGCACCCAGAACATCCACGCCGCCACGATCGGCACCAGCAGGATGTGGCTGGCCTCCTCGTCCTTGGAAGCGATGAAATAGATGTCGCTCCAGGCCGCGCGCGTGGCGAGCACGCCCGCCGCGCCCATCAGAACCGCCGCCAGCGCGTGCCACGGTGTCCACCCGAAGTTGGTCAGCCGCTTCAGGTTCACCGCGTCTTCCTCATCACACGGTCCGACGCCACGATCTGGCCGGCGATCGCCTCGCCCGCTTTCACCACGCCCCCCGGGCATACGACTGAACGGACCACCACCGCGCCGCGCTCAACGCGGCCGCCGCTCAGCACCACCGAATCGTGGATCGTGGCCGAAGCGTCCACCGACGCGCCCCTCTCCACGACCGCGAACGTCGGCGACCAGTCTTCGGCGAACGGATCGCCCCCCACGCCGTGCCCCGATTTGATCTTGTGATACGCCCGCAATCCCGCCAGGTAGCTGTCCAGCGTCCGCACCGGGAACCCGGTCGCAAACGCCCGCTTCACCACCCGCACCTTGGCGCCGCCCGAGGCCAGCCGCGGCAGCACCTGCTCCTTGAAATCAAGGAAGCCGATGTCCCGCAGGGCCGCGAGCACACGCGTGTTGACGATGAAGACGCCGCCCGGGGTGCCGTCGCCGTGCCCCACCATCGCGACGTCACAATCCAGGCTGAAGAGTTCGTTGGCCAGCGGCGCCAGACCCTCCACCAGGATCTGACCCGCGCTCGCGACCAGCAGCATCTCGTCGGGTCCGTACTCGCCCGCAAGGTCGCGCAGCACCCCGCCCGTCCCGCGGAACTCGTTGGCCTCTCGTTCCAGGCTGACCTGGATACCCTCCGCCGCCCCGTTCCGCGTCGGCTCGATCGCCGCTCGATCCAATACAATCCGCACCTGCAGGTCTGTCATCCCCGCGGCCACCGCCAACCTCTCTGCCTCCCGCTCCCACAACTGGAGCACCGACAGTTCCGGTTCAACCGGGAGGTCCAGAAGAGACCGCCCGATGGACCGGCTCAGGTTGCTGGGCCGCACCGACCCGCCCAAAAGCACAACTGCCCGAAGAATCGGGGACGAATCAACCGCGCTGGGACGACGGAGTCCGGTCATCGCTGCTGCCAATCCGATCTGGTCGGCAAGACTGATACCCATCCTTCATCCCCCTCCTCGTAACAGGCCCGAAAAACCCGCGGTCGCGGCCGATAACCCCCTGGGAAGAGCCTTTCCTCTCTGAGCCGGTCATGGTAGCGTCAGGCGGTCCTGTCGCCCGGCTGATTCACCCCGTTCATCCCACGTTTCCCTCCACCTCAGCAACCGCTGCAACCGCCGCTTTCTCGGGGGGTTGTGGCTGCGATCCAAGTGAAACTTCCGGCCGCGGATCGAAGTCTGAAGCCCCTTTAAACCGGGTCAGCAGAGCCCCCGCAAAGAGCCGGGCCGCAAATGGGATCCCGTCCACCAGATACCGACGCGCCAACCGCCGCGGCTCCTGCACCAGTCGGTGCATCCACTCGAGCCCGGTCTTCCGCATCCAGACCGGAGCCCGCCGCACCTCCCCCGACACAAAGCTGAAACTGATGCCGATCCCCATGAACCAAACCTGAGGAAACTCCCCTACCATAGACCTGATGACCATGTCCTGCTTCGGGGCGCTGAGGGCCACAAGGCAGATATCCGGCGCCGCCGCTCGCAGCCGGTCTTTCATTCCCGTCAGGTAGGACGCGTCCCGCTCAAATCCCAGCGGTGGGCAATCGGTCCCGGCGACACGCAGTCCCGGATTCAGCTCGCTCAGCTTGGCGGCCGCAGCCTCGGCCGCGCCGGGGTTGCCGCCAAGGAAATACACCGACCGTCCTTCCTGCACCGCGCGCGTGCAGACCGTCCAGATCAGGTCCGAACCGGCGACCCGTGCCCGAAGGGGCTGCCCCTGGATGCGGCTTGCCCAAACCAGCGGCATCCCGTCCGCAAGGCGGAGCGTGGCGGGGGCTGTCAGTTCCCGGTACGAGGGGTCGGTCAGCAGCCGCCGCAGGATGTCGAGGTTCGGCGTCAGGACCCATCCGCCGCGGCCCTGGCGGAGCGCCCCGAACACAAGATCCAGCGTCTCCTCCGGGGTCACGTTGTCAAGCGGGACTCCCAGCAGGCGGACCTGGCGCGGTTGGTTGGAGCGGGACCGGGTCATAGGGGGTATCAGGCCTTCACCACGCGAGAACGGGCGGGGTACCCGTCGAGCGCGTTCCGAGTATCCACGACCAAGTTTGCCGCGCCCGCGATGAGATTCCATTCAATCGCCGAATGGTTCGTTACAATCAGCACACAGTCCGCCTCCGCGACCAGTTCCCGCGTGAGCGGCCTTGAATCCAGCTCGAACTCGTACTTCCGCATCCGGGGGAAACGGGCCACATGCGGGTCGTGGTACGACACCCGGGCGCCACGCTCCAGCAGCAGCCTGATGATCTCCGCGGCCGGCGTCTCCCGCACATCGTCCACATCGCGCTTGTACGCGAGCCCGACCACCAGAATGCTCGAACCTCGCACCGGCTTGCGGTCGTCGTTCAGGGCGCCGGCGACCCGCTCCACAACGTAATGAGGCATCGCGGCGTTGACTTCCCCCGCCAGTTCGATGAAGCGCGTCTCATGGCCGAACTCGTGCGCCCGCCACGTCAGGTAGAAAGGGTCGATCGGGATGCAGTGTCCCCCCAGGCCCGGCCCGGGATAGAACGGCTGGAAGCCGAACGGCTTGGTGGCCGCGGCCGCGATGACCTGCCAGATGTCGATCCCCATCGAGCCGAGCACCGGCTTGAGCTCGTTGACCAGCGCGATGTTCACCGCGCGATAGATGTTCTCGAGCAGCTTCGCCGCCTCGGCCACTTCCGCGCCCGCAACCGGTATCACACGATCGATGGCCGCGGAGAACAGGGCCAGCGCCGCGCGCTGCGAAGCCTCGTCGATCCCGCCGACCAGGCGGGGGATCTGGTGCGAGAGCACACCCTCGCGCCCGGGGTCCTCGCGCTCGGGGCTGAACGCGAGGAAAAAATCACGCCCGCACCGGAAGTCATCGCGTTCGAGCGCCGGCAGGCACACCTCGCGCGTCGTGCCCGGATAGCTCGTTGACGTCAGGACGACCAGCGCCCCCGGCCGCAGCCGTTCCGCCACGGTCTTTGCGGAGGACTCTACAAAGGACAGGTCGGGCTCCCGGTGCTCGCCCAGGGGCGTCGGCACGCAGAGGATCACCGCATCGGCCCGCGCCAGGTCGGCCGAATCGGCCGTCGGGCGGAACCGCGGCGACCCTGCCAGCGCCGAGATCCAATCCTCGCCCAGGTGCTTGAGGTACGCGCGCCCGGCGCGGAGCCGGTCGATCTTGCTCGCGTCGATGTCGAAGCCGATCACCTCGAAGCCGGCGTCGTGGAACGCCCGCACCGTCGGCAGCCCGACGTACCCGAGCCCCACCACCGCCACCGTGGCGCGGCGCGAGTCGATCCGCGTCAGGAGCTCCTGCAGGTGGTCGGGCATCGGGAACACACATCCGGGGTGGGCGGGGCGGTAAATAGCGTACGGACTCAGACAGCCTGCGGTGCGGGCCGCCGCGCGGGGCGGAAGCGTTCCGCGCCCTCGCGGTCTTCCCGCTCGGTCGCCGCTCTCTTCCCGTGCAGCAGGCACCTCATCTGATATCGGCGCAAAAACCGCCGGAATTCTGGGTCCTCGTACCGAGGCGCCCGATTCAGCATCGCCCCAAAGTACCCAACCAGCATCCCCAGCCCCCCCACCACGTACGGCCGCCGGACAGCCCGGAAGGCCGCCGATGCCAGCATGTACACCGGGCTGGTGCCCATGAAGTACTGCCCGAACCCGTGGCGTTTGCGGCCAGTCCAGAGGCTCTGCTGGCTCGATCCCATCGGCCGGAGGTGCGTAAACCGGATCTCCGGGTCCTCCCAGGAACACGCCTTCCAGCCCAGCATGCGGCACCGGTGGTTATCGATCCCATCCCACATGACCTGCCGGACGAACCCGCCGATCTGCCGGAAGCACTCGGTCCGGTAGAGCTTGGTCATCCCGAGCGAAGTCTCATCGCCGCACCCCTCGCTCACCAGTTCCCCCGACTCCGGGTGCGGGAAGTACGCCTTGC
Organism: Planctomycetota bacterium; assembly: GCA_023429345.1. Lineage (GTDB taxonomy): Bacteria > Planctomycetota > Phycisphaerae > Phycisphaerales > UBA1924 > JAEYVB01. The sequence goes on along the minus strand of JAEYVB010000282.1, from coordinate 3,086 downwards.
CCGAGCACGTGCCCAATCGCGGATCGGCCTCCATGCGTTCGACGAGGTTCTCGAAGTACCGCGGCGGCAGATCAAGGTCGAGATCGAGCTTGCACACGTAGTCGAACTCGTCGAGGTCCACCGTCTCCAGACCCGCATAGAACGCCTCGATCACCCCCGGGCCCACCGCCCGCGTCCCCCGGTTCTCCCGGCGGACGACGCGGATGCAATCGAGCCGTCCGGCGTACTCCTCCAGGATCCGCGGCGTCTCGTCCGTCGATCCGTCGTCCACGATGACCCATAGCGCCGGAGGCAGCGATTGCGCCGCCATGCTGTCGAGCGACCGACGCATGTACTTCGCCTCGTCGCGGCAGGGCGAGATCACCACGATGCGCCGCCCCGCGCTCACGCCGAGGCCCTCACCGGTTCGGTCCGCGCCGGGGCCGTCGCTTCCGCCTCCACCGCGCCGGGCTTGCGTTTCCATGTCCACGCCGCCACAAAGGCGAGCGCCGCCAGCGACGCGATCATCGGCGTCGCGGGCAGGTGGTACCGGTCCTGGATGACGATCACCGCGTGCACGGCCGTGAAGTACCCCCAGATCGCAATCGCCGGATGGACGAGCGCTCTGAACCTGTACCGAAGCGTCAGGATCATCACCCCGCACAATGATGCCGCGAGGGCCACCAGCCAGTACGCCTGGCCCGACACTTTCATGAGAGTCATCGAGCGGGCGCTCAGCCGAGCGCTCAGCGCATCCTGGTTCCAGGCGATCCCGATCGTCTCCCGCTCGTGCAGCCGCACCGCCTTCACCGCGGTCCGGGCGATGAACGCCCCCGGATGCTTCACGATCCACGCCTTGGCCTGCCGCCCGAGTTCCTTATCGAACTGGGCCTCGTTCATGGTGGAGGGCTGGGGCGGGCGGTCCTGATAGAACCCCGTTGTCTGTGGGTTGTTCCCCATCCAGAGATTCGAGCCGCCGTTGGTCGAGACGAGCACAAACTGCCCGAACAGCCGGGTGTTCCGCACCGACCACGGCGCGATGATCACCGCCATCACCACCGCCGCGAGCGCGACCTGCCCCGCCGCCCGCGGGAAGCTCAGCCCCCGCAGCCACGCCGACCCCGCGAGCACCACCGGCAGGAGCAGCGCTGTGGGCCTCACGTACGTGGCGAGCGCCAGCAGCACGCCCGCGACCGCCACTCGCGCCAGGGTCCGTCGCTCGCCCGGCTCCGGCCACGCCAGGATGCTCGCCAAGCACAGGACCGTGAAGATCGTCTCGCTCCCGATCACCGTCGTGAACTGCACGTGCGTGGGCCAGAAGGCCAGCATCACCCCCGCGGAGATCCCCACGAGCTTCCCGAACCACCGGTGCGCCACGGCCATGCCCAGCACGACCATCGCCACGCCGAGCACCAGGTTCAGCACCGAGACCGGGCCGTACCCCCAGGCATCCGGATCAAACACGCGGTAAACCAGGGAATACATGAACGAGGTGCCGACCGGCCAGAACGCCGAGGGCGAATCGGCATCCCACCCGAAGCACCGCCCCGCCGCCAGGTTCCGTGCAAAGATGTCGTAGGCGAACGAATCCGAGAGCGGTTTGATCGGCACCAGCAGAGCCCAGGCGCCCCGCGCCGCCGCGGCCAGGACCGCCACCAGGACGTACCAATGGACCATTCTCCACCGCGCCGGGGCCTTGGGCCTCTGGACGCGGATCGGCTGGTCGTGCACGGGGGGGAGGGGGACGGTCGTCATGTGCTCAGGTACTCATCGGCCACTTCGGCGGGGGACCTGCCGCGAACAAACAACTGCCCCCAGATCTCCAGCGTCAGCATCCACGCCCCCGTCTGATCCCCCTGCGCCCGCGTCCAGGTATCGAGCTCCCCGGGATCGAGCCCGAACTGCTCGACCACAAAGCCCTCACGCACCCACGACGCAGGCCACGGCCCCGTGTAGTAGGCCGGCGGCACCGCGAACCCCATCTTGTGCCGGTACACGATCGACCTCGGCAGCCATTCCTCCGCGATCGATTTCAGAATCTTCTTCGGCACCGGCCGCAGCCCCGCCACGCCCACCTTGAGCCGCGGCGGCACGGCGAGCGCAGCCCCCACCAGCCTCGGGTCCAGGAACGGCACCCGCGCCTCGACCGAGGCCGCCATCGAGGCCCGGTCGGTCCGGTGCAGGATCGGGAGCAGGTAGCTCCGGAGCTGCGTCATCAGCTCCGCCGCCAGCTCCCGGTCCACAGGTTCCTCGAACCGCTTGTACGCCGCCATCGCCGCGTTGTGCGCGGTCCAGGTCCGCAGCCCTCCGGTGAGCACGTTGTGCATCCCCGCCGAGCGGCCGCCCCCCGCCGACATGCCCATCTTCTGCCCGGCCATCGCCGCCAGGCCGAACCCGCGGCTGAGCAGCGCCTCCCCCAGCGACCCCTTGGACCGGGCGATCCGCCGGATGGCGATTGACTTGTACTGCCCCAGGTACCCGCCAAAGAGCTCGTCCGCGCCCTCGCCCGACAGCAGAACCTTGACGCCCAGGTCCCGCGCCATCTTCGAGAGCAGGTAGAGCGGGACCGTGTTCAGGAACGCCAGGGGGTACTCCGTGACATGCACCGTGTGCACCAGCGAGCGGCGGAAACTCTCCCGGTCCAGGTTGAACGTGTGCAGCCGGATCCCCACGTGCTCGGCCGCGCGCCGGGCGTGATCGCCCTCGTCCAGGTCCGGGCAGTCCGGGCACGCGACGTTGAAGGCCAGGATGTCCCGCTTATGCCGCGCCGCCATGGCCGCGACCAGGCTGCTGTCGATCCCGCCGGAGCAGAACGTCCCCACCGGCACATCGCTCATCAGCTGCCCGCGGACCGACGCCTCCAGCAGCTCCGCGATGCGGCGCTTCCAGGCCTCCTCCGAATCCCCCAGCTCCCGCGTCCCCTCCCAGTCCGGCGCTGGCGTGTAGTACCGCTCGACGCGGTGCTCCCCCGTATCGAGGCTGTACCGCAGGAGCGACCCCGGAGGCAGCCGCCTCACGCCCCGGAACATCGTCCGCTCGTCGGCGGTCCACCCGGTAAAGACAAAGTCGAGCGCCGCGAGCGGGTCCGCCTCGGCCCGGTACCCCGC